>NZ_NEXU01000085.1:0-17557 GCF_002224105.1 Psychrobacter sp. DAB_AL32B
AATATTCCAGACGATACCAACATCTGATAATTGCACCACTCCAAAGAGTAGCGCGACTAATGCGCCACCCATCGCACTCCAGCCGATACCCAAGCCTTTTGGCTGCCATATGACTAAGACCAAAGTGACGATAAAAATCGCTAACGCGAGCATAAAGGTGCCTTAATAAAACAATGACGTTAAAAATATCTGATGTTATGGCAAATTACGTTATATAGTCGATTTAATTTAAGAAAGATACAGTGATGCTGGCATGGATTTTTTGCAGCCTCTGTCACGCTTGCGAACAGCAAGCAAAAAAATCATACCAGTAGCAACTTGCTATAAACTACACTTTTTTATTTTGAACTGACTATAACGATTTTTGATTGACACGCTTTGATAGCTCATCACGGCTTTCTACGCGTTCAGAATAACGATCGGTCAGATAAGTAGAGCGTCCACGTGTGAGCCAAGTAAACTTCACCAATTCCTCACACACATCGACGATACGCTGATATAAAGGCGACTGTTGCATGCGGTTATCGTCGTTAAATTCCAAAAACGCTTTCGGAATAGAGGACTGATTGGGTATGGTAATCATGCGCATCCAGCGGCCAAGAATACGCAGCTGATTGACGGTATTAAAGCTCTGACTGCCACCGCTAACTTGCATTACGGCAAGCGTTTTACCTTGAGTAGGACGCACGCCGCCTAATGACAGCGGTATCCAATCAATCTGCGCTTTCATAATACTGGTGATACTGCCGTGGCGTTCAGGACTGACCCAGAGCATGCCTTCTGACCATGCTGCCAGCTCGCGCAATTCTTGCACTTTTGGATGATCGGCATCGGTACTATCAGGCAACGGCAATCCTGATGGATCAAAGGTACGTACCTCGCAACCATACCAGCGCAATATTCGACTTGCTTCTTCCGCTGCCAGTTTAGAAAACGAGCGTTCACGCAAAGAGCCATATAGCACTAATATTTTTGGTGGATGACGTGGATCATTAGTAGCAATTAGAGTATCAATATCAATCGGGTGTAGTTGTTCCGCACCAATATTTGGTAAATCATCATAGCTATGAGTTTCGGTTATGAAATTATCTACAGAGTTGTAGATAATTTCGCCATCTTCTTTGGTAAAGCTACTCACTGGATGGTTTAATAATTCAAATACCTGTTCTGAAGGTCGACATAAAGCTGCGCCTTTATCGGTCACTACAATAGGACGATTCATCAAAATAGGATGCGCCATCATGGCATCAATAAGCTGCTCATCTGATAACGCTAGGTTATCCAAACCAAGCTCTTTATAAATATTTTCCTTCTGGCGTAGCAGTTCGCGTGGTAATAGTTGCATCAAAGCCAATAGCTCAAGCAGATAGTCGCGAGTAGGTGGTGTTTTAAGATACTCAATGACATTCGGCTGTTCACCTGACGCCTTCATTATTGCTAAGGTATTGCGAGAGGTGCCGCAGTTGGGATTGTGAAAAATGATAGGTGTCATAACAACCTTTTATAATGTTAGAAGTGTTTGTATTTTTAAACAGAATAACCGTTTAGTTATTAAGGTTATAGTCAGTCCTAAATAAAATAAGTACAAATATTATTACGCGCTACTGGGATAACTTTTCCTTGCTTGCTGTGCCTACGTAGACAGAGGCGGCGCAAAACCTACCCCAGTAGCGCCGTGTTTTTTTTATAGTGGATCAACTATATTAGGTACGCGAGTGTCACAACTACTCAAACTGTCTAAAAGTGAGCCACACAGCTCTGGGTGTCCAGCGCAGCAGTCTTTTAATAAAAACTGAATAACATCTTCCATATGCGAGAGGGAGGCGCGATAGATAATTTGGCGGCTTTGGCGTTGTGAGACCACCCATCCTGCTCGTGCAAGAACGGCTAAATGAGCAGACATTGTATTATGCGGGACATCAAGCTGACGGGCGATTTCACCAGCAGGCAGACCAGTAGGCTCATGACTGACCAGCAGCATAAATGCCTTTAGTCGAGTGTCTTGAGAGAGGGCAGCAAAGCTGGCAGTAGCGTTAGTTATTTCCATATGTCCAATAATATAGACATGTTAATTCAAGTCAAGGTGTTTTGCAGAATAATCAACGAGTCTAAGTCATCAATAGTGAATAAATTGACTTCAATAAGAAAATAAGTAGTGATCCAAAATATATGCAATCAACTCTATGTGTATGACCTCTCACTTTATATAGAGCTGACTGTTAATAGCCGCTGTGTAAAAAATTAAACAGAGCTGAGAGTTTTTCTCTAGCACTATGCCTAGCATGGATTAATTTGTTGTTGCAACAGTACTTAACTTACCAAGAAGCGTTGAGATGTCACTGATGACTTTGTCGCAACCTTGAATATTATGGCGTGCTTTAAGATAGTCAGGGCTATTGTATGAAAGATATACCTTTTTATCTGCGTTTTCGCTAATAAGTACTTTTTGCGGTAAATCAATCGCCACATTTTGAGCGCACTGCATCAGTTTGGTGCCAGCTTTCGGATTACCGAAGAGGATGACTTCCGTTGGCCTTAACTCTAAATTGACGCCTTCAGCATTTTTTTGGTGATCGATTCTGGTAAATAGCGTTAAGCCTTTTTCTTTGATGATAGATTCGAATCTATCGGCGGTCTCTTTAACTGAATAATCACTCTCAAGTGTGACCAAGCCATCGCCAATATTTGCATAAGCAGCAGTCTCTTTAACTGATTGGTTATCCTTAGATGTTTGCACGTTTTGCCCAAGGCTTGCACAAGAGGATGCTAGCAATGCAAAAGCGACCATGGGAATAATTTTAATCATAAGTTTACCTATTGGTTAGTATTTATAATTAGTGGCACTAAATAATCATTGTGCGTAACAAAGATCGATATTGCAATAATAGAGTTATATTTGCTTGCTCAGAATAATTTGCTCAGCAAGCAGGTTTACATCCGCTGCAACTAAATTTGGAACTGGAACATTGGCTGCTAAGAGAATAGTATTATGCGGTGGCGTGAGAAATGCCCCAAGGTAGCCAGTAGCTTGCGCGCCTATTTATAGAGATGGCATAAACAACTTGGTAGAAACCAATTAATAATCTACTCATTTATTTCTAAATGGCATGATTAATAAGTGCCACAATGACGCATTTTGTTTGGCAGTAGGGTATTCAATTAAACCGATATCAATTTGATCATCGGTTTTTTTTGCGACACTTTTATAGCTACCGAACAATTTATCCCACCAAATAACGCTAAAGCCATAGTTTGAGTTGGTCTCACTCACGACTTGGCTATGGTGTATACGGTGCAAAATTTGGGTCATTAATATAAGGCGCGCTGGTTTTTCAATGGCTGGTGGCAGGCGAATATTGGCATGATTAAATAATGCCAAACCGTTTAGTGCGATCTCAAATATAAGGACGGCTATAGCAGGGACGCCCAGTACAATAACGGCAATCAGCTTTATCAGAATACTGAGTACAATTTCAAGCGGATGAAATCTAAGACCGGTGCTGGTATCGACATGCGCATCGGCATGGTGCACTCGGTGCAAACGCCACAATATAGGAACGCGATGAAACAGTCGATGTTGCCAATATATTAAAATATCAAGCAAAATCAAACTAAGCACAATGACTATGATGCTTGGCAACTCTACTAGATTAAATAAGCCAATACCGTTTTTCTGGGTATAAACTGCCACCGCCGTCAGACCAATCGGTACTGCTAGACGGGCAATAAGCGATGAGGCAAATACCAATCCAAAATTAGCGAACCAACGCTTGCTACTTTTAATGGGCGATTGTCGTGCTGGTTTTCGCCATTCAACTAGCATCATTATCACTAAAATGCTAAAAAAGAAGCCGAGTCGCCACCATACTTCATGTGTCATCGATTGCTCCATTTATTTGAGCTTCTATTTCGGCTTCTTGCTGTTTGAGCGTATGGTAACCGCCATATATGCGGGTAAAAATAGTAATCGTACAGGCAATAGCAAAGAGCGTTGCGAATAGGGCAAAATGCTGGGGCCAAATACAAAAGGCTATAAATATCGCAATGGTTTCCGTGCCTTCGGTTAGGCCATTTAAATAATAAAAGCTTTTATATTTAAACTGTGGTCTATCAATTTTAAACTTTTCAGCGGCAATAGCAAAGGCTAAAAAGCTTGAGCCAGTTCCAATAAATGTCGCTAATAATAATGCACCAGCAACAGCGTTCTGCTCAGGATTGGAGAAAATAAATCCAAACGGAATCGCCGCGTAAAATAAAAAGTCGAGAGTAATGTCTAAATAACCACCAGCGCTAGAGCTTTGCTTGGCATATCTCGCCAGCGCGCCGTCAAGCCCATCTAAAATCCGGTTCAAAATGATAGCGACCAGTGCCGCATACCAATACTCAAAGGCGATTAGTGGTACGGCTAGTAGTCCAATTAAAAACCCCGCCACCGTCAACTGATTAGCTGTTATAGAACGCTTATGCAGTAGTATAACTATGGGCGTTAACAGTGGTTTTATAATGGGAGTAAGGTACTTATCTAGCATGCTGGTTGCCTTTTGCCTTTAAACTTGTGAATCTAAAACTATAGTGCTGAGTTGATAAGCTGTTAATTAACACTCTCTAAATGAATCACTTTGCCATTAGTTGCCTCAGCATCGCTATGGTCGTGGGTAACCATAATAGCAGGCAGGTTACGGTTCCGAATTTGCTCAAACACCAATTGGCGTGTATCCACTCTCAACTGGGTATCCAGTTTACTAAATGGCTCGTCTAGTAAAATGGCTTTAGGCTCGCTAAGGAGTAGTCGTAGTAACGCAACTCGCGCTTGTTGTCCGCCAGAGAGACTATCAGGATGGCGGTTACCCATACCTGCTAAGCCTACTTGCGTAAGTGCGTCATCTATTTTTTCCAGCCGCTGTTTTTTATATCCCTTTTTATTACTCTCTTTATTACTTTTAGGCATCGCAAAAGCAATATTTCCAGCAACCGATAAGTGCGAGAACAATAAAGCATCTTGATATAACACCCCGATATTACGTAAATGGGTTGGTAGGTTGCTAATATTCTGACCGTTAAGTAATACCTCACCAGTAGCGCTAAAACTGCTGGCAAGTGTGCCCGTTAGCCAATTCAATAGACTTGATTTACCACTGCCCGAAGGTCCCATGATAGTAAGTATTTCGCCGCCATTGACTTGCTCATTTAAGCTGAGTAATAACTGGTCTTGACGAAAAAGCTGTAAGTTTTTTATCTGTAAAGAGGATTGCATCAAGACACCTTTAACATTACGCATGTTTAAAAATATGAGTTTTTAACGATGTACGCTTTTAATTCATAATTTGTACTTTTAACGCTTTGCACTTTTAACGCTTTGCACTCTTAAAGCCTCGCACTTTTAAAGCCTCGCACTTTTAAAAAAATACTTAGGTAATATCCACGCTAGCGTAAAACCGATTAGCGGTAACGCCATTTGTATAATGGCATAAACGGCACTGGTGCGTCTGCTGGCGCCATTAGCTAGGGTAACGGCCTCGGTAGTTATAGTGGCTATGCGCCCGCCACCGGCTAGCAAGGTCGGTAGGTATTGCCCAAAACTGATCGCCAAGCCTAATGCCACTGCAATTAAAATAGGCGCAAATAACTGCGGTAATTTAATCTGAAAAAATACTTTGCTAGGAGTAGCGCCAAGGCTTGCCGCTACATTGGCAAAGCGAGGATCTAAGCGCCGATAGCTACTCGACAGTGATAAAAACACATAAGGCAGTACAAACAATAAATGGGTAAAGGCCACGTTAAAAAATGCGGTTTGGTTATTAACCAATTGCTGTAACCATACCAAGCCGAATAAAAAGGCAATACTGGGCACTAATAGCGGTAAATAAATAATTAAACTGGTAAAGGGAGAAATGACTTTGGCAGTGAGCTGCTCTGATTCTAGACAGAGTAAAGTGAGCACCACTGCAAAAGTAGTCGTCATTAGCCCAATAGTAATCGTATTAAAGAGCGGACTGCCTATCTGCATCAAAGCGCTTCGAAAATGCACTAGTACAAATTGCTCTGGTAGCGCCGCTGGAAAACGCCAAAATCCTGCAACCGACCACATTACTAGTCCAATCAATGCCATTAATATAAAACCGATAACCACAGTGGTCAGTACTACGGTTATTTTTTGCCAAACAGTGTCGCCATAATTACGCCGGCCATTGGTGATTGACTGCCTACATAAGTACTTTACAACCTTTTCAGCAGCCAGCCAAAAAGCAAGTAAGCCAGCGGTTAGAGCAAGCTGTAATACTGCACCAGCAGAAGCTTTTAGACGTAAATTTAAATCGACATCGTTAAACCAATTCATGATGGCAACGGCCAATGTTGGCGGGGTATTGGGACCTAATATGAGTGGCATCTCGACACTGGCGCTGGCATAGGCGAGTACGGCAAATATAGGCAGGCGTAATAACGGATAGAGGCTGGGCAATACCACTTTAAAAAAAGCCGTCATTGGGTAGTAGCCTAAATTAAGCGCTACTTTGTGCTGCTGGCGTAACTTTTTACCAAACTCAGGTTGCGCCAATACGCCGAGCGCCATTAACAATAAGAATGGCAGCTCTTTTAGCGTTAAGCCCAAAATGATACTGATACCATAAGCATCGTGCGGAAATATACCGTGCGGTGCCAGCTCCCAGCCAGTTAACCACGGTGAGATTATGCGAGAGAACATACCGGATGGGGCAATTAAAAAGCCAACGGCAATCGCTGCTGCTGCATGTGGGATCACTAAAATAGGACTAAGTAGACGCTCGATACGATTAAGCCAAACGCTATTAAAAAATGCGGCCAGTATCATGAGCGTGATGGCAAAGGCGAGCAGGGTACTTATTAAGCCAGCTGCCACGCTTAAGTTAACCATTTTCGCAAGGCCCGGCGTTTGCCAAAGTTCCTTAAAACCTTGCAGGCCAAACGTTGTTTGCTCAAGTGCTGGCGCCCAGCCAAAGGCGGGCAACAATACGCATAGTAAGCCGCCGAGTACGGGTAACATGAGTAAGGCGATTAGAAAGAGCGGGCTCAGTTTTACAAGGCGCGTAAAGTTATCGACCTTGTAATGCGCTACTGTTGCGCTATCGGTTTCTTTATCAGCAGTTTTCTCAACTTCTTTATTATCTGCTTTTTTATTAGGCGCGGTACTCATGGACTGACCCCATAACGCATCTGCCACCCTTGCATAATCGCTTCAACCCAACTTGGATGCGGCTCGCTCACTGTGCGTTTGATACTATTAACAGGCAAGGCGCTAGGATGCGGCTTGCTTATTTTAAATAAGGCTTGTTGCTCGGGGCTGAGCATAGATTGAACAAGCACGGTGCTATCGCCCCAGATATGAGGTTTTTGTTTGTG
The DNA here is from genome assembly GCF_002224105.1 of Psychrobacter sp. DAB_AL32B. Classification (NCBI taxonomy): domain Bacteria; kingdom Pseudomonadati; phylum Pseudomonadota; class Gammaproteobacteria; order Moraxellales; family Moraxellaceae; genus Psychrobacter; species Psychrobacter sp. DAB_AL32B. Next base: position 7,378 of record NZ_NEXU01000085.1, read on the forward strand.
TGCCTGTGCGGTGGGGCTGAGCAAGAAGTTAGCGACCAGTTGCGCGCTTGCTTGATGGCTGGCGTTATAAGGAATGGCGACAAAATGGGTATTACTTAAACTGCCATCATCCATAGCATAGCTACGAATACTTGTGGGTAAGTCATAACGCTGTACCGCAGCAGGTACTTCAGGTGCTGAAAAGGTAAAGGCTAAGCTTAACTCGGTATCGTCGACTAAGCGGCGCATTTGTGCGCCACTTTGTGTAAAAGACTCGCCCTTGCGCCATAGAGTAGGGTGCAGCTTATCTAAAAATTGCCATAATGGCTCTAATACTAACGCTGTATTTTGCTTGGTCGCTGGCTGGTTTAATTGTGATTTTATGCTTTCAGGGCTTTGCTCATGGAGCATGACCAAGGCATATTTTAAAAAGCTCATACCCAAAAAATCAGGCGGCTTTGGGTAACTAAAGCGTCCAGGATGTTGGGCACTCCAGCGTGATAGCTCATTTAACGTGGTTGGTGGTTTGTTGTTTTCTGATCCGTCAATCGCTAAGCTATCATAATAAAAAGTAAGCGAAGCCTGTCCCCACGGGGCTTCCATGCCTTCAGTTGCAATACCAAAGTCAAAGGTAACGGCAGGATTGTTATCGGGGTCGGTAAGGGTAAAGTTAGGTAGTTGATTTGACCATTGTTTCAATAATAATGAGTGCTCATTCATGGTGGCAAAATTAGCCCCATTTATCCACACCAAATCAACGCTACCTTGGCGGTTATTATGGGCTGATTTTTCGGCTAATACTCGGCTGACGGCTTCGCTGGTATCGCTGAGTTTGACATGCACTAAGTTAATGTTGTACTTAGCCTTAACTTGCTTGGCCACCCATTGTAGATAAGCGTTTATCTGTGGATCACCGCCCCACGCATAAAAGTAAACCTCTTGGTTTTTACCCTGCGTTTCTATCTGCTGCCAGTACGATTGCTCTTCGATACTGGTATGGGTAATTGCCGTGCTTGCTGTGATGCCCACACAGATACTCAAAAAAAAACCAAGCGCCACCCAGTAAAGGCGGTAGCGCGTCAGTGTTAGCCAAGGCTTGATAGCGGGCATTTAGATTCCAGTTGTTATCCAAAATTAATATCATCTAAAGTTGATTTTCATATTACTCTTGTTAAGAGTACCTGTTTTATCAAGTCAAATTGCGCCTAAAAATAACGCTTTTGACGATTACTCTAAATGCGTCTTAAACAGGTCTTAAGCATCTTTGAAAAAATCACCCTCTACGCCAAGTATGATATTTTTCTACCCATTTTAATACGCCTTCAGGCGCATGCGACCGTTTCCATTCACCGGCTACCGACTTGTTGCCTTCAGCCCAAGTCGGATAGCTATGAATGGTGCCGAGTATTTTATTAAGCCCTAAGTTATGCTTCATTGCTAGTACAAATTCCGCCAATAAGTCGCCTGCATGCTCAGAGACGATCGTCACCCCAAGAATTTTATCTTTGCCTTTAGGAGTAATGACTTTGATAAAGCCCTTAGTTGCGCCCTCAGCAATAGCGCGGTCTAATGCTTTAAATTCAAAACGGGTGACTTCATAATCGATGCCTTTTTCGATCGCTTCTTGCTCATTGATGCCCACGCGAGCGACTTCTGGGTCAATAAACGTCGTCCACGGTATCACTCGATAATCCACTTTAAACTTTTTAAGATGACCAAATAGACCGTTTACGGCGGCGAACCATGCTTGATGCGAGGCCACATGGGTAAATTGATAAGGGCCAACAACATCACCTGCGGCATAGATATTCGGATATAAAGTTTCTAAATATTCATTGGTTACAATGGTGCGATCCGTTTCAATGCCCAATGCTTCGAGGCCGTAACCCTCAAGGCGAGCGCTACGACCAACGGCACAAAGTAGCTCATCATATTCAATAGCAAATTGTTGTTCTTGATGTTTAACGACAATGAATTTTTTACCGTCACGTGCTTCACAGCGCAGTGCTTGGTGTAAGGTGAGGATATTGACACCGCTTGCTGTTAATGATTCATGTGCAAAGGTAGATACCTCAGTATCTTCTTTCTTAATCAAGCGAGCACTTCTTTCAATTTGGGTGACGCTTGAGCCGAGGCGCGCAAAACTTTGCGCCAATTCACAGCCAACTGGGCCACCACCGAGTACCACAAGCTTTTTTGGTGCTTCATCAAACTCAGCAAACTTGCGCCATATGGTATCGCTGGTGACATAGCCGGTTTCTTCTATGCCTGGTAATGGCGGGATAAAGGGCCGTGCGCCTGTGGCAATAACGATAGTACGCGCCGTGAGGGTTTGCGTGTCGCCATCGTTAAGTTCGACCTTGACCGTCCACGGGTCGATTAACTTAGCGTAGCCTTTTAGGACTTCTACGCCTAAATCGGCATAACGCTCAACACTGTCATGCGGGGCAATAGCGTCAATCACGGTTTGTACGCGCGCCATTACTTTTTTAAACGAGAATTGGGGGGTCATATTATCTAAGCCGTAAAGCTCGCCATGACGAATTTGCTCAGCAACTTTAGCGCTTTTAATGACCGTTTTACTGGGGACGCAACCATAGTTTAAACAGTCACCGCCCATCTCACCAGCTTCGATTAAGGTTACTTTTGCTTTGACAGCCGCAGCAATATAGCTGGTGATTAAGCCGCCCGCACCAGCACCGATAACAATCATATTACGGTCGAATTTTTTGGGTTTATGATAATTTTTATAGACGCGGCGTTTTTTTAAACCATTCAAAATTGCTTTAGCAATCAATGGGAAAAAACCTAATAACGCGAAGGATAAAATCAGATTAAGCGATAAAATACCTGACAAGCTCTCTACTTGCGCCAATTGCGTACCGGCATTTACAAACACAAAAGTACCGGCCAACATACCAATTTGGCTAACCCAGTAAAATGTCCGTGCTTTAATAGCGGTGACACCCATTAATAGGTTGATTAAAAAGAACGGAAATATCGGCACTAAACGTAAGGTGAACAAGTAAAAGCCGCCTTCCTTTTCAACACCGCCATCAATGGCGGCAAGGCGTTCTGGAAAACGCTGCTGAATAGTATCGCGTAATAAGTAACGTGATACCAAAAAGGCTAAAGTGGCACCAATACTAGAGGCAAAAGAGGCGACCAATAAGCCCTCCACCAAACCAAACAGCGCACCTGCTGCCAAGGTTAAAATTGCCGCGCCCGGCAAGGATAGGGCAGTCACCAATACATACAGTAAGAAAAATCCACCAATCACCAGTAACGGAGACTGCTCTTTATATTGGCTAAACTCTGCCATTGAGCTTTTTAGCCCATCCAGTGTCAATAATTGATTCAGGTCAAAATAAAAAAACAGACCGATAGCAAGTGCTGCAAGCACTAACAAAACTATTTTTTTAATCATAAAATGTCCGTTTAAGCAGTACTGCAAAGGTCTGAATCAGAATGATTCTTGATGTTTTTACGATTTTAAAGGTTTTCAATTATTAACGCATTTAAATTGTAGATGTTGTCGATGTCACCGCTTTTTTACCTAAGGTTAACGTATCCCAGTCCCTCATTAAAAACAGGGCTATACACGCAGTCAGCATTGGCCGTGCGGCAAAAAAAACAGATTATCAAAAGGTTGTAAGTATAAAGCAAAGGGTGAGAAAGTCGAAACGGCATGAAGCATTAAGATAGCACCATTGCAACTGCCATAAACTATTTTGAGTAATTGCTCATATTAATTGTAAGTATCTAAACTTAGGGTATGTAGATTATTTAGGTCATGTAGGTTTTGCAATTATTTGCTTAACTTGACTCGCAATGTTGATGCGCTAAGTGAATAAAAGCTTTCGTAGCAGCGTTCTGATAAGCGCCTTTTCGTTGTAGTAATACCGCAGTGCGCTGGAGCAAAGAGGGTGCCAGTGCAATCGCAATCAGCTCATCTCGATTACTCACGATGTTGGACGGCAATAATGTGGTTAATTGAGTATGGTGTACTATCTCAAGAACGGCGCTTAATGAATTGGCTTCCATCAGCACCTGCGGTTTTATGCCGTGCTGACGGCAATAATGTTCAATTTGTCCACGAGTTACAAACTCATGGCTTAGCAGTACTAATGATTGCTCGCTTAGCGTTTGTAAATCAATCGCTTGATACTTTGCAAGTGGGTGGTCTTTATTCACGACCAAAGCCAGTGTTTCAACGAGTAAGGTTTGGGTTTCTATCTCGGCAGAATGTACCTCCGCAAAGGCAATACCCACATCAAATTCATCATCGAGTAATTGTTTCTCCATCTGTTCCTGTGACATTTCTTGCACGCTCAGGGTAATGTTTGGGTGAAGATTATGAAACGTCTTTATCAATGGTCCTATTAGGTAAGTGGTGAAGGTGGGGGTAATCGCAATACGCAACGCGCCACGACTCAGGTTTTGCACATCGTGAAGCGCTCGTCGTCCCTCTTCTAAATCCTGTAGCGCTTTGTGCGCATATCGAGCATATACTTCACCAGCGTGGGTAAGTTTGACATGGCGACCTGAACGATCAAACAAAGTTGTCTCAAGATTCTCCTCTAACTGCTTAATCTGCTGTGACAAGGCGGGCTGCGAGACATACAAAGATGCTGCTGCTCGTGTAAAGCTTTGATGTTCTGCAACCGCAAGAAAATATTTAATATGGCGAAGTATCATAATTTATCTGCAACTTCCTATATACAGTTCTTTATCTACAATTTCTTATATCTTATATAAAGTATCAGGATTTAACTATAAGTATTTATTATCGATATCATAATATACCAGTCTTTTACCTTATGGTTATAGCAGCGTAGTATTCACTTTATCGACACCACAGAGCAACCGATTATGAAAGATATTATTGAAGGTTTTTTAAAGTTCCATAGTGATGCTTATCCGAAACGCGCTGATTTGTTCAAAAATTTAGCGACGACGCAGAACCCGCGCACGTTATTTATTTCTTGCTCAGACAGCCGCTTAGTTCCTGAATTGGTCACCCAGCGCGAACCCGGTGGGCTGTTCGTTATTAGGAACGCCGGTAATATTGTACCGTCTTATGGGCCTGAGCCGGGCGGAGTTTCGGCCTCAGTAGAGTACGCTGTAACTGCCTTGCAAGTTACCGATGTGGTGATTTGTGGACATTCAGACTGCGGAGCCATGTCAGCTATTGCTAATTGTACTTGTATGGACCACATGCCAGCGGTTGGCAGCTGGCTAAAATATGCCGACTCAGCGCGTGTGGTTAATGAATCTATCCATCATCTAAGCGATAGCGACCGTATTGAATCTATGGTACGAGAAAACGTTATCGCGCAGATTGAAAATATCAAAACGCATCCTTCGGTACGTTTGGCAATAAGAGAAGGTCGTTTGACACTACACGGCTGGGTTTATGACATCGAGACCGGTGGCATTGATGCTTTAGACGGTGCAACTAACCATTTTGTTTCTCTAGCAGAGCATACTGAGGCTCGCGCTTATCCAACACAGCAGCTTTCTGTCGCGGTTTAACCTGACTGTTTAATTTAATTTTTTAATAAAAGAATATTTGAAGTTTATTAAGTATTAAATATCAGCCGTTAAGTATTAAGCATACTGACTAAAACTTTTTTAATTTAACAATCAATCAATCAATCAATCACTAACTAACTAACTATAAAAGGCACTATCATGATTCAGTCTCAAATTAGCAACACCGCCCGTCAAGCGCTAACCGATATTATCATTGCGGCAAAAGCTGAGAAAAGCTTATCGTTTGAGCAAATAGCTGCAGGCACTGGTCTCAGTGATGTATACGTCACCGCAGCACTGCTAGGTCAGCATCCATTACCGACGGAAGCCGCACAAAAAGTTGGCGCAACGTTAGGCCTTGATGATGAAGCGATCGCCTTATTACAAATGATTCCATTACGCGGTAGTGTCGGCAGCGAAATGCCTACTGATCCTACCATATATAGATTCTATGAGATGATGCAGGTTTATGGTACGACTCTTAAAGCACTGGTACATGAACAGTTTGGCGACGGTATTATCAGTGCAATCAATTTTAAAATGGATATCAAAAAAGTAGCAGATCCAGAAGGTGGCGACCGCGCAGTGATTACTCTTGATGGTAAATTCCTACCTTTTAAACCTTTCTAATAGTTTGTAATGTTTTAAACAAATATGGTAAAAGTCGGCGTCCTGCGTCGGCTTTTTCCGGCCACACTTTGAGCGACAAGGGAAACCTGCTTACTAATGAGTACTGAACGTATTACCTCTAGGATAGACCAGTCGGCGCTGACGTTATTTTGGCCTATGATAGTGATTGCTGGATTGGCACTGACGCTACGCCCGACACTGACGTCCACGGGTCCTCTACTGGAGGAAATCCGCCTGAGTACCGGTATAGGACTTCAAGCAGCCTCATTACTGGTGGTGTTGCCGATGCTGTGTATGGGCATATTTCCATTATTGTTACCTTGGGTTGGTAAGCGCCTGAGCGAAAGTACTTGGATAACTGGCGGTCTGTTTGCCATTGCGTCAGCTGGCTTATGGCGCTTGTGGTTAGGGTCTGGTTGGTCATTGATTGCCAGCGCTTTGATAGGCGGTACCGGTATTGCTATCGTACAAGCGTTAGCGCCTGGCGTAGTAAAACGCTGGTATCCTAGGCGTGTTTCGCTAGCGATGGGTATTTATTCAGCTGCTCTCATGGCTGGTGGCGGTATTGCAGCCACACTCAGCCCGCTAGTAGCGCAGCATTATGGCAGCTGGCAAGCGGGTCTGAGTATCTGGCTCATACTGCCGGTCATTGCGCTCTTGTTATGGTGGCTCAGACCTTCAGAGGTGATGGAAAGTAAACATAGTGGCGTAAAAGTCAATTTTTTTAGCAATCGCCGAGCGTGGTTATTAGCCAGCTATTTTGGTTTGGCTAACGCTGGCTATGCTTGTATGATTGCTTTTTTACCGACTTATGCTCGTGGTTTAGATTGGAGCGCCCAAAGTAGCGGTGAGCTGATCGGTATCATGACTGTTTTTCAGGTGCTGGGTGCGCTAGGAGCCCCTGCGCTGTCTGCTAAGCGCTTAGATCGCCGCCCTTGGTTGTTTTTTGCCGTGGGTATTCAGATCATCGGTTTTGTAGGGTTAATTCTGATGCCAGCCTCCTTGCTAATTCTTTGGGTAGCACTCATCGGTTGTGGTCTCGGGGCTTGTTTTTCACTCACGTTGACAGTCGCCCTTGATCATTTATCATTGCCCAAATTAGCGGGCGCGCTGACGGCTTTTGTACAAGGTATTGGCTTTATTGTTACGGCGATTGTTCCTTACTTTGCAGGGGTATTGAGTGAATGGACTGGAAGTTTTCAGGCCGTTTGGTTGATGCTGTTGATCACGCTGGTAGCAATGCTGATTGTCACGATGAAGTTTGCCCCTACAGGCTATGCTAAGGCGATGAATCTTACTAATACTTAGAGGTATGTTAACGTTGTTTAACGCACTTTTATAGCCAGTTATACAGCAACCAGCTTATAGTTGATTTACTATAAGATGACATCGACACTGATACTACCATCGTCCTCGTCGGTCTCAAAGTGCGAGCTGTTCTTATACAACGGATTAGCACTAGATGCTTCAATATCAATTGTTTGTTCAAGTAAGGCTGACATACTCTTAAGGTTATCATCTTGAAATTCATTGATTTCTTCATAGCTATACCAAAAGCCATAGCCACCTGCAATTATGGCTAAAAGTAGTAATGCTAACATTGACCAAAAAATCAGCTGAAACTGCATGGATTTAAAGAGTTGGCGAATGAACATCATTGATTACGCCTTATTGTTACTAATATACCAACCAAGTCCTCGGACATTTTTAATTCGGTGTTGTCCCAGCTTCTTTCTTAGACTATGAATCAAGAACTCAATCGCGTTACTTTCAACCTCACCACCCCAGCCATATAAGGAATCTTCAAGTTCCGTTTTAGACATGACTTTTTCTGGCGACTGCATAAATGTAGTAAGTAACATATATTCTTTAGCGGTCAAATCAACAGGAGCGTCATCCATGATGACGCGCTTATGCGCTGTATCTAGATGTAAATTACCAACACTGAGCTGATTGTCCGCCTTGCCTTGAGCACGGCGAATAAGCACGCGCATCCGTGCAAAGACTTCCGCGAGCTCAAAAGGTTTGACCACATAATCATCTGCCCCTGAATCAAGCCCTGCAATACGGTCTTTGACATTATCACGAGCGGTAATAATGAGTACAGGCGTGTTAATCTTAGCGTCTCGGATAACAGTCAATACGCCCATACCATCAATCTCAGGCAAGCCCAAATCTAATAAAATAATATCATAAGGTTGTACTTTTAAAGTCAAGATGGCTTGGCGACCATCTTTTACCCAATCGACCGTATAAGCCTCATCTTGCAACGCCTCGCTCAGGCTCTCGCCAATCATTAAATCGTCTTCGACCAGTAGCACGCGCATCAGATATCCTTTATTGGTAATGGCAGCTTTAAACCAAAATGCTCTAAGCGATATTATAATAATATCGCTTAGAGCCATTCAGAAATCACTAGATATGATAGGTTGATTTACTATCTTAGTACTTACTCGCCGCACTATTAATCATCACTGTCAGCGGCTTCTACTTGGCTACGAATAATCTTACCAGTCATGCTATCGATAACCACTTTATGTACTTGAGTGCCTTTAATAATCTCAACTTTGTAAGCAGGTTTACCAAAATCTATATCAAATCCAGCTTCAATGACTTTTCCTTTCACACTTTGGTTAGCCTTTTTTATCGCTTGGTTCAAACTGGTTTTAGACTTTTTCATAGCGTTATATTCTGCTATATCATCTTTATCAAGCTTCTCTTGCTTATTGCTTAAAACTTTACCGCTATTTGCATCAATTTTTACTTCATATTCGGTATTATTAGCGACAATCTTAACCTCGTAATTGCCACCTGCTGAATGATCATGTTGATCAAAGTCAGCGCTAACAACATCACCTTTAATAGTTTTTTTAGCGATAACAATAGCCTGCTCAAGACTGATCTTGCTTTGTGCCGCTGCTACAGCCTCACTGACTTCAGTTTTTGTAGTGGTGCTTTGTCCTACAGCGATAGCAGCGGTGCTGACGCCAGCAATACTAAGTACCATAATGATGGATTTGCTTAGAGTTGATAAGTTTTTCATGATGTTATCCTTTGTCTTTGAGTGTTTTTTTATGACAGATGGGTTGTACCATCCACTGTATTTATAGTTTCAGTATACGGGATAAAACATAGGAGAAGCTTAGCGCTGACTAAGGGTTACATTAGCTGTGTTTTATTTAGAGAGGTCGTTTAAATTTGGAGGATAAATAAGTGAGTTTTGTATTAAACATTATTACTATTGTGCTGATCAGACAGTCGACGTTTAATAAGCCAAACAATGATAATGACTACGGTAAGCAATAAGAACACCTTAGAGTAAGGCGCTAGCATAGTTGCAATAACCTCATAGTTTTTGCCCAAGTAAAATCCTGCTAGGGTTAATACTGTCGTCCAAATGCTAGATCCCAAAGCCGTTAATACTAAAAATGAGACCAGCGGCATATTATTCATCCCCGCAGGGATGGAGATTAGTGAACGAATACCAGGCACCATGCGGCCAAAAAAGATTGCTTTCTTACCATGTTTATCGAACCAAGCATTGGACGATAAAATATCCTCAGACTTAATAAATACGTATTTACCGTACTTTTCAGTAAATACCATTAGCCGCTCTTTATTGAACAAAGTTCCCAGATAATAGAGAGGTAATGCACCTAAAACGCTGCCAAACGTACCCGCTACTATGACTAATAGTATATTTAAATCACCCCTAGCGGCCGCAAAACCTGCTGCTGGCATAATAAGCTCAGATGGTATAGGTGGAAAAACATTTTCGGCAAACATAGCAAATATAATGCCAAGATAGCCAAACTTTGCCATGATAGCCAGCACCCAGTCACTCATTTGATACATTGATTTACCTTATATTGTTGATGATTGATTTATTTCTTATTGTAGTAGAGTAAAGCTGATTCAAATCGAAGGTTATTTATAACGGTAGCTCCTAATAATAATTTTACCAATGACCGTCGTCATTAATAATACTTAAGAGATATTTTAGAAAAATATTTCTTCAACAACAAATTATAAAATA
>NZ_NEXU01000086.1:0-55096 GCF_002224105.1 Psychrobacter sp. DAB_AL32B
TAATCTTTCTGCTTTTTTTTATTGTACAACTTTCCCTGGCTGACTAAACTACGATACAAAAAAAGCAGGTTTCACTATAGGTGAAACCTGCAATAAAATGTGACGATATGTGATTAGTGTGAATTCTTAGTAAGTTTTACAGACTTTCAGTTATAGAAATATGGTAAATCCAGTAGACAATATTATAACTGAATCAATTTTTTAGGTTGCAATCGGCCATTGAGACTCACAGCGCCGAGACCAATAAATTGTCCCTTATCATTTATGAGACAAATATCTACCGCTATCTCATGCAATAATGGTTCTTCTGTATCATTTTTACTATCATCAATACATGACTGTTGATCGATAGTCATTTTAATATAGCTTTGCAAATCATCAGTCAGCTGCTCAAATACATTTAAGCGTTGACCCATTTGTACACGTTCACACTGTTCTGTTGACAGCGTAAGCTCAGCATCAATATTGACACAAGCATCCACTGGCAATAAATGTGTCTGACGAATCGCTAATGCTAGCGCTTCTAAATCTGCTAAAGCAATGGCTTCGTCTATTTTGAAATCACCAACTTGTAGACGGCGCAATGCAGTCAAATGTCCTAGCGTGTGCAGCGTTTTAGCGATATCTTCTGCTAATACACGTACATAGGTGCCCTTGGAACAAGTCACCGTCAACTGAATCTGCTTATCATCGATAGCTTTTAGGTCGATTGCTTTGAGTACAATATCTCTTGGCGCACGCTCAATCTCTATACCCGCACGTGCATATTCATATAGCTTTTTACCGTCTTTTTTTAAGGCAGAGTACATCGGCGGAATTTGCTGCTGAGCCCCTAAAAATTGCTGAGCAACTTTGTTTAATAGTACCTCATCAAACGTTGGTATTACAGCCTGTGCAACAATTTTACCATCGGCATCACCAGTATCAGTTTGGCTACCAAGTAAAATAGTCGCTTGATAAGATTTATCAGCATCAAGCTGATAGTGACTAAATTTAGTCGCCTCTCCCAAACAAATAGGCAGTAAACCGGTTGCCATTGGGTCAAGCGTGCCAGTATGACCAGCTTTTTTACTGTCATGATTTGGTGATTTAAATAAATATTTCACCTTTGATACCACTTGCTGTGAGGTCATACCCTGAGGCTTATCTACTAATATAACGCCCGAAACTTTGGTTTTGGTGGGCGTTTTATTGGCATTCTTATCAGCTTGCGTAGAGGCTTTTGTAGAGACAATCGACATAATGGCTTTTTTACCCTTTTACTCTTGGTTTTCTTGCTCGTCAGACTCATTTAGCTCAGTTTTGGTGACGGCTTTACTAATTAAATCCATCATATAATTACCGCGAGCAGTGACTTCATCATAATGAAAACGCAAACGCGGCGTCGTACGAGTTTTTAGACTATGACTTAGTTCAGTACGCAAAAAGCCTGCTGCTTTATTGAGTACTTTAATACTCTCTTCATGATTTGACATAGTCATGGCATCATTGAGCTCTGGTTCCATAATAGTGACATAAATATCAGCATAACCTAGGTCTGGGCTGACTTTAACACTGGAGATGGTGACAAAACCAGTCAGACGCGGATCATTGACGGCGTCACGGATAAGGACAGCAAGCTCACGCTGAATCTGATCAGCTAAACGTTGTAAACGTTGGTTCATGGTATTACCTTGTTTTTAATATGGCTTATCTTTATTGATACTGAACCCAAAAAATACAATGAGCTGTATGCAACTCGCTTAGCCTGTAAAGAGTAGTACCTACACTTATTTTACTAGCTACTCTAATTTTTGGGAACGGTATTCTTAATAGATTGAATGAATAATATTTGTTAAAAAAGGCCTAGCAGGGTGTACCTGTTAGGCCTAAGTACAGCTGGATATTAAGAGGATATCGGACATGCTTAGCTGGTTAGGCGTATTGCATCATCGAATATCATTCTATCGAACAGCAACTTTAGATAGTACGTGCGAACTCTTGGATCTCAAAGACTTCGATTTTATCGCCATCTTCTACATCATAGCCACGAACGGCTAGACCACATTCCATACCAGTACGTACTTCATTGACGTCTTCTTTGTAGCGACGTAATGATTGCAATTGACCAGTAAAGATAACTTGGTCATTACGTAATACACGGATAGGCTTGTTGCGATAAATTGTACCTTCAACCACCATACAACCGGCAGCTGCACCAAACTTACTAGAGCGGAATACTTCACGAACATCCGCAACACCCAATATTTTCTCACGATGTTCAGGCGCTAACATACCACTCATGGCCGCTTTCACATCATCAATCAAGCCATAGATAACACTATAATAGCGAATATCCATGTTAGCTGCATCTGCTTTACGGCGGGCAGTTGCATCTGCACGGACGTTGAAACCTAACAATACTGCTTCACTAGATTCTGCCAATGTCACATCAGACTCAGAGATAGGGCCAACGCCTGAGCTAATGACTCTGACTTTAACTTCATCCGTTGATAATTCGTTCAGTGCTGCAAGTAACGCTTCAAGTGAACCACGAACATCTGTTTTTAAGACAATGTTTAAGAATGACACATTACCTTGTTCCATCTGATCGAACATACTCTCTAAACGCATCGCATTCTGGCGTTCCAGCTGACGCTCACGCTCACGGTTGGTTCTAAAGTCCGCAACTTCACGGGCTTTTTTCTCATCAGTGACGACTAAGAATTCGCTACCAGCAGCTGGCGTTTCAGGTAAACCTAAGATCTCTACAGGGATTGAAGGACCAGCTGATTTAATACGCTGACCATGTTCATCGGTCATCGCACGGACTTTACCATAATGCTCACCGGCTAAGACTAGATCGCCTTGTTTTAACGTTCCTTTTTTAACTAGAACACTAACGACAGGACCGCGACCTTTCTCAAGTCTTGACTCGATGACCACACCTTGAGCTGCACCATCTAACGGCGCTTCTAGCTCCATAAGCTCAGCTTGTAGGCTGATGAGTTCTAAAAGCTCGTCAATACCGTCACCGGTTTTGGCTGAGATGCGGGCCATCGGGGTATCGCCGCCCCACTCTTCTGAAACCACTTCTTTAGCCGTTAATTCATTCAGTACGCGATCAGGATCAGCACTAGGCTTATCCATTTTGTTGATAGCAACAATGATAGGTGTACCAGCGGCGCGAGCATGATCAATCGCTTCTGCAGTTTGTGGCATCATACCGTCATCAGCAGCGACAACGATTACAACGATATCCGTTGCTTGAGCACCACGTGAACGCATTGCACTAAAGGCCGCGTGACCTGGGGTATCAAGGAACGTGATAACACCACGATCCGTTTTCACATGGTAAGCACCAATATGCTGGGTAATACCGCCCGCTTCACCAGTCGCGACCTTCGTTGCGCGAATTTTATCTAATAGTGATGTTTTACCATGGTCAACGTGACCCATGATAGTGACAACCGGTGGACGCGTTTGCACGTTACTGCTGCGCTCATCAACGGCATCTTGTAAGTCGTCTTCAACTTTAGTATCACTAACTGGTACTGGGTTGTGACCCATTTCTTCTACGATTAGACTGGCTGTTGCTTGATCAATCGTATCGTTTTCGCGAGCAATCTCACCCATTTTCATGAGTAATTTAGTTACTTCACGGGCTTTCACTGCCATACGTTGAGCAAGATCAGAAACAGTGATTTGTTCGCTGATTTCTACATCATAAACAATTTTTTCGACAGGCTTTTCAAACTTATGCTGTGCCGACTGGCTTGAACGTAAACCGTTTTTACGGTTTTTAATTTCACGCTCGTCTTGATTCTTACGACGACCACGGCCACGGGCACTAGTGCTACTTGCGCCACGCTTGATTTCACGACGCTCTTTTTCAAACGATTCTTCTAGCGCATCACCCACCAAACCTTCTGCCAATGGTTCATCTTTACGAACTTCAGCAGCAGGCTGATCCGTATATTGACCGGCCATTTTACGCATTTGCTCAAGCGTACGTTTTTGCGCTTCTTCAGCTTGGGTACGACGTGTTTCTGTTTCAATCTCGCGTAAACGAGCTTCTTCTTTCTCACGCACTTCGCGAGCTTTACGCTCCGCTGCCGTTTCAACTTTTGGTTTGGTCGCAGCGACTTTCTTCTTAGGTTGTTCTTTCGGCTTGACCTCAACTGTGGTCTTACCGCCTTTTTTCACAACCACTGACGTTGAGATATCGTCGTTCTTATCATCAGACTTTTTGCTAGAGCCTAAACTTGCGCGCATCGCGGCTAGAGTAGCCGCCTGACGATCTTCAGATTTTTTCTTAGTAGCAGCACGGTCTTCAGCATCTTTAGCAGCACGCTCTTGCGATTCAATCATCGCTTGCTCACGTGCAGCCAAATCTTCAGCCATCTTTTCTGGATCAGGCTTTTCGAATACTTTCTTTTTACGCACTTCAACATTGACGCTCTTAGATTTACCTGAAGAGCCAGTCACGCGCGCGGTGCTAGTCGTCTTAGACTTAAGACTAATACGACGCTTGTCTTGCTGACCATGACTTTGCTTTAAATACGTCACCAACTTTTCCTGCTCAAGCTCGGTGACTAGGTCATCCTCTGCGCGAGCAGGCAGTCCAGCATCTACCAGTTGCTGTTTTACAGCACTTGCGGTTTTGCCTACCATATCTGCCAGTTCTTTGACGGTCTTATCTGCCATTTATTATCACCTACTGTCTATTATTTGCTATATGTTCAATTCAGTTGTTGGCTACAAATGATTGGGGTAAGGCTAGTATTTGTATTGCAGTCATACCAGCACTTTATTATCGATAGCATATCACCAAAAGACAGCGATATGCAGTTACCGCTTATTCATTGAACCAAGATTCCCGAGCTTTCATGATGAGTTTTCCTGCGGTTTCGGTATCTAAGCCTTCGATATCTTCTAAATCGAAGACGGCTTGTTCTGCCAAGTCATCAACCGTAATGATGTCTTTTTGTGCCATTTTATAAGCCCAACTGACCGTCATTCCTTCAAGATCTTGTAGTTCTTGACTTGGCTCTTTCATGTTTTGTTGTTTGACTAATTCGTCAGCGATGACCACTTCTTTAGCACGCTCTTGAATCATATCAATCGCTTCATCGTCTAAACCTTCGATATCATAAAAGGTTTCAACTGGCACATAAGCCACTTCTTCAATACTGGTAAAACCAATATCGACAAGCGCTTGTGCTAAGTCTTTATCCACTTCTAGACGTTCATAGAATAATTCGATAAAGGCTTTAGATTCGTTTTCTTGACGCTGCTGATACTCTTCTTCTAGCATCATATTAAGCTTATAGCCGGTCAGCTCAGAAGCCAAACGTACGTTTTGACCTTGTGAGCCAATCGCGCGCGCCAACTGATCATTGGTGCTAAAGATAATATCAGCGGTTTTGGTGTCTTCATCTAAAATAATACTGCTAACGTCAGCGGGCTCTAAAGAGCTGATGATAAATTGGGCTGGATCATCTGACCAAACCACCACATCAATACGCTCACCATCAAGCTCTTGCTGTACTGCTTGGATACGCGTACCACGCATACCGATACAAGCGCCAACAGGGTCGATACGATGATCGTTGGTCTTCACGGCTATTTTAGCACGAGTACCCGGCAAGCGAGCGACATTACGAATTTCAATGATTTGTTCTGCAATCTCAGGCACTTCTTTTTGCATCAGTGCCGAGAGCATTTCAGGATGGGTACGCGATAACAGTAACTGTGCGCCGCGGTTTTCACGGTTCACATGATATAAGATGGCATTGATACGTGACTTTGCACGTAGCTGCTCACGTGGCAACATTTGATCGCGTGAAAGATAACCTTCTGCGTTGTCACCTAAATCGATGATATAACCATCACGAGTCTGTTTTTTGACTTCGCCATACATCATTTCACCAACACGTGGCTCAAAAGCATCAGCGACAAGCGCACGCTCAGCTTCGCGAATTTTTTGGATGATAACTTGTTTGGCTTGTGTGGCCGCAATACGACCGAATTCGATCGACTCAATTTGCTCTTCTTTTATATCACCAATTGACCATTCGTCTTGATCAAGATCAGTAATAGCAAGCTGACAAGCAGGCATTTCATGGTCTTCGTCTGCAACCACTGTCCAGTAACGATAAGTATCATAATCGCCAGTCGTACGATCGATGGCAACCCGAACGGCCACTTCTGGCTGTTCGGTATATACTTTTTTCTTGGTCGAAACCACTAAAGCCTCTTCAATTGCTTCAAAGATATCTTCAGGATTTAAGCCCTTTTCATTACTGACAGTTTCTACTACCGTTAAGATTTCACGACTCATGCTATACCTGTCCTATCATTTTTAATTGACTTAAATTTTATAATTTGTGTATTACTGTATATTTTCACCATCAGCTATCTAAGCTATTTGGAGCGTAAAATACCAATTTATAATGAGTGACTTAACCTATCAAATTAAACTATCCATGTTTATAAATTAAACATTTTAATTAGCTAAGCATCTTCATAAATTAAATTGGCTTTATCGATATTACTTAATGCAATCTCGAACTGCTCACCGTCGGTGGCAGTTAGCTTTAAAGAGACGGCATCTATGCTATCTAATCTTCCCGTGGCTTTACGGCGCTTTTTGTCACCCTCGCCAATCGCTTGTATCAAACGCAAACTCACTGTTTGACCCACATAGCCATGCATCTGCTCATCTGAGAAAAAGGCACGGTCAAAACCAGGTGAAGATACTTCTAAAATAAACTCACCAGCAATCGGATCATGAACCTCAAGAATACCACTTACTTGGTGATTCACTGCTGCGCAATTTTCAATCGTTACCTGCTTATTCTGGGCTTGCTCTTCTGGTAACGCCTCAATATAAATACGCAACAAAGAGCGATTGCCTTGTGGTGCAAATTCTATGCCCCACAGCGCGACATCACAAGCAGCGACCGCAGGGGCAATAATACTGGTTAACTCTGTAACTTTGGTAGAAAGTTTCATAATCTATTAATAATGTCCTATTTACCTATCTGTTGTAGATGCATCGTCTTAATCGTATATCTATAACAGGCAGTATAATCGTTGTATATTGTATTTTTTACTACAAACCTAACCCGATATTATATGGATTTTGCTTCTTTATAAGGGCACAACCAATAGATATCAAGCTCAAAAGCTTAGTGCTATTATTATTCATAAAGCAAAACTATCAGCAAAAGAGTATGAAGTAGAAGATAGTGTTGCTTACGATCAATCGCGCAAATAGCGGATATCAACGTACTCTATAGGCATAGAGCTTAGCATAAATAGGATAGATACCGCGATAACACCGACTTTCAGATACAAAAAAACCCACAAGCATAATGGTGGGCTAATTGGCACTGACAGATTTAGTGTACAAAATATCAGTATAAAAAGTGGTAGCGGGGGCTGGATTTGAACCAACGACCTTCGGGTTATGAGCCCGACGAGCTACCAGACTGCTCCACCCCGCATCAATCTAGAACGCGTATTATAGGGAGGTTTTATAGAACTGTCAATCTTTATTTGAAAATAACTTAAAATAAAAATTTTACCTATATAACCACTCATTTAATACGATACAACTTTAAAAATTGGTGCGATTGGGGGGACTTGAACCCCCACAGCTTGCGCCACCACCCCCTCAAGATGGCGTGTCTACCAATTCCACCACAATCGCATTTTTCTGACTGCTCTGTTTTCTGACATCTCGTCTATCATAATTGATGCTTAAGGTAGGCATCGATAGATAAAGACTTATAAAAACAGAAAAGCATTGTAAATGTAACGTCTTAAAATAGCAAGAGCTGCCTGCTTAGAAAACGCTGTTTAAAGACGGCTACTGAGGATTTTGAGTCAAAGGACGCGGCGTTTGTGGTGCTGAAACTGGCGCATCTAGACGAAACTGATCTTCCGCTTGCTTACGAGCATGGACGGCGAGCGTCATACTGGTGATAAAAAATATGAGGGTCAGCACGGCTGTCGCACGAGTTAGGAAGTTTGCTGTGCCTGCTGCGCCGAATACTGTGCCAGAAGAGCCTGCGCCAAAAGAAGCCCCCGCGTCTGCCCCTTTGCCATGCTGTATCAAAATCAAGCCAATCATGGCTATTGCCACGATAATATGCAGGGCTAATATAAACGTATACATGGTGGCCTCTTTTGCCGCGTAATGACGACTGATAACGAAAAATAAATCGTAAGGTTTAATAGTAATAACGATCAGCGCGTGATGACGCCAAATCAATGCTATAAATAAGGCGCATTGTACACGATTGCAAGGGCACTGTTAAAGCCACTTTTGCCAACTGATAAAGACATTTTACGGATAAAGCAAATAATAAGTCTTTAATCCTTTTTTTTACTTATTAAGTATTGGCTCGACTAAAGGCGTTGGCAATCGCTAAAAAGCTCTCTGCTTTTAGTGAAGCGCCGCCAACCAATGCGCCGTCAATCATAGAATCTGCAGCAAAACTATCGGCATTATCAGCATTGACACTACCACCATATAAGACAGTAATAGCAGATAGCGACTTCGCAAAGCCTGCAACCGATTGCTTGATATGTTGGTGAGTCGCGCTAACCTCTGCCACGGTAGGCACTTTGCCAGTCCCAATTGCCCATACCGGCTCGTAGGCAATGATTAAACGAGTCGATAACGAATCAATAAGTTTTGGCTGCTGCGCGAGTAAGTCTCTGATAACCGATAATTGGCTGTCGATGACTTCCAACGTTTGCTGAGCATCATATTGTGCTTGGGTCTCACCGATACAGAATACGACGCCCAAGTCTTGCGTTAGTGCGTGAGTCACTTTTTGCAATAATTTATCATGAGACTCTTGATGATACTGACGGCGCTCAGAGTGACCAAGGATTGTCCACGTTGCGCCAGCGTCAGCAATTTGTTGCGCTGAACAATCACCTGTATATGCGCCAACAGTAGCACTATGGGCACTAATATCCTGCGCCGCGCACAGTGCTGAGGTGCCTTTTAAACGAGCACTGACAGTAGTTAAATGAATAAAACTTGGCGCTAACATTAACTGACAGCGAGCGGTAAACGCTGTATTAGCTTGCTCTGTCGCATTCATGGTAGTAAGTAAGTCATCTAGTAGCGCATTGACGTCATGGATCGTCGCTGGATTCTGCTTCCAATTTCCAATTATCCAAGCTTGCATTCTCATCTACCTTGTCTTATGTATGACTGCCAATGTGGCTAATATGCGCGCAAGTATAACAAATATTTCGCAAGTGCTATAGTATAGTGCGTCCAAAATCAAAACTGAGTTTTAACAGCTTTTTTAGTAGATTTCGCTAAGCGGATATTTTTAACTGCTCAAAAGCCCTTTACCCCTATAAAAACTTTAAGCTCACGTAAATTCCTATATGATGCTATCAATATAGAATAAAGTGCAGGCAATTAGTTATTTTTATATCTCAAACTATTTTTTAAAATCAATACCTTTAAATGAATACCTCAACATACACATCTTAAAAAAATCGCTTAAACATCATCGCTAGATTGGCTGTTATTTGAACGTGATAAACAGATAGCCTGTGGTTTAGGTAAATATATCGCATATTCGGTATCGAGTAAGGAGAAGTCTTAATGTCTATCACAACCAGTAAATACGGTGGCTTAGTGCAGCAGCTGATCAGCGAAGGTGTCGTGAGCGAAGCACATATGAAAGCGGCGCAGACTGAGTCGCAACAGCAGCAAATAGGGCTGGTGTCTTATCTGGTAGAGCATAAACTTGCCAATGCTTATCAATTGGCACAGATGCTGTCGCAAGCTTTTGGCGATCCTTTATTTGATCTTGATGCGCTAAGCTCAGATGTCATCCCAAAAGATTTGGTTGATGAGAAAATTGTCCGCAAGTTTAATGCTTTGCCAATTTTTAAGCGTGGACAACGCTTGTTTGTGGCATTAAGTGATCCAACACGTATCGACGCTATCGACGCTATTGCTTTTAACTCTCGCTTATCTATTGAAACCGTTGTGGTCGAAGAAGATAAGTTGAAAAGGCGTATGGAGAGCCTTTACGCTGATACCATGCAAAGTTTCGATAGCTTTTCTGATAGTGATTTAAATATTGGCTTTGATGATAGGGAAGAAGATGAGGGCGAA
Organism: Psychrobacter sp. DAB_AL32B; assembly: GCF_002224105.1. Lineage (NCBI taxonomy): Bacteria > Pseudomonadati > Pseudomonadota > Gammaproteobacteria > Moraxellales > Moraxellaceae > Psychrobacter > Psychrobacter sp. DAB_AL32B. The sequence continues at coordinate 10,142 of NZ_NEXU01000086.1, forward strand.
ACCAAACTCTCTGATAGTGTCGAGGAAGCACCGGTAGTCAAGTTTGTCAATAAGATGCTGGTTGACGCCATTCGTATGGGAGCCTCTGACTTACATTTCGAGCCCTATGAAAAGAGTTATCGGGTCCGTTTTCGTGTCGACGGTGTGATGCAAAAAATGGCCAACCCGCCCGTACAACTTGCCAGTAAGATTGCTGCACGCCTAAAAGTGATGTCACAAATGGACATCTCAGAGCGCCGTGTCCCACAAGATGGACGGATTAAGCTTAAAATATCTAAAGATAAAGCCATCGACTTTCGGGTAAGCTGCTTGCCTACCCTATTTGGTGAGAAACTTGTTCTACGTATCTTAGATCCATCCTCAGCGATGTTGGGCATTGAAGCGCTCGGTTATGAGCCTGATCAAAAAGAGATGTTTTTAGAAGCGCTACACAAACCGCAAGGAATGCTGCTAATTACTGGCCCAACGGGTTCTGGTAAAACGGTTTCTTTATATACAGGGATTAACATACTTAATACCGGTGATACTAATATCTCAACCGCCGAAGATCCTGTCGAGATTAACCTTGAAGGGATTAACCAAGTCAACGTTAACCCGAAAGTGGGACTGACTTTTTCCAGTGCCCTTAAGTCTTTCTTACGCCAAGATCCTGATATTGTAATGGTTGGTGAGATTCGTGATCTTGAAACTGCCGAGATTGCGATCAAAGCCGCGCAAACAGGCCATATGGTACTTTCAACCCTTCATACTAACTCTGCGCCAGAGACCTTAACACGTCTACGCAATATGGGCGTGGCTTCTTTTAATATCGCGACTTCCGTGAATTTGGTCATTGCCCAGCGGTTAGCAAGGCGCTTATGCAAGAATTGTAAAAAGCCTATCAATATCCCACGTCAAAGTTTGCTTGAGCTAGGCTTTAACGATGCTGACTTAGACAATCCAGACAATACTATTTATGAACCCGTAGGCTGTAATGAATGCCGTGAAGGTTACAAGGGTCGCGTCGGTATTTATGAGGTCATGAAAGTCAGCCCTGATATTTCACGTATCATCATGGAAGACGGTAACGCGATAGATATCAAAGATGCCGCAGTTAAAAATGGTTTTAGAGACTTACGCCGTTCTGGTATTTTAAAAGTTTTACAGGGCGTCACCAGTATTCAAGAAATGATGCGCGTCACCTCTGAATAATATGCATAGCTTAAAAGTAAGCAAAAATAATGCTAAAAACAGAAAGTTTCTATCTTGCTTCTTTACCAACAGTAAAAAACAATTAGTCGTGATAGAAAATAAAACAGATATACACTGGTTTTTTGCGCTAAAATAAAGTAAGTCAGTTTCGAAAGATGAATCAGGTATATTTTTTCGAGCTTGCATTATCTATATTCGATTATATCAGACAGTTTTTGAGGGAAGGAACATGGCAAAAGCTAAGACCGACACGCTGTTAGACTTTGTCTATGATGGGGTAAACCGGCGCGGGCAAAAGGTAAAAGGCGAGACAACCAGTCGTAGCTTAGAGCTAGCAAAAGCCACTTTGCGCAAACAAGGTATCACCGTTAAAGGTATTAAGAAAAAGCCGAAACCCTTATATACCTTCAAAAAATCCATCAAGCCTATCGATATTGCTATTTTTGCCCGTCAATTGGCAACGATGATGAAAGCTGGGGTGCCGTTGACACAATCCTTTGAAATTGTTGCTGACTCCCTTGATAACCCTAGTATGAAAGATTTAGTGTTGCAAATAAAAGCGGATATTGAAGCCGGTGGCACCTTTGCATCCGCGTTACGTAAGCACCCACGCTATTTTGATGATCTTTTTTGTTCACTCGTCGACTCTGGTGAGCAATCAGGTGCGCTTGAAACCATGTTAGAACGAGTAGCGACTTATAAAGAAAAAAGTGAGCTGTTAAAAGCAAAAATAAAGAAAGCTATGAAATATCCTATCGCGGTCGTCGCAGTTGCAATAATTGTTACCATTATTCTACTAGTGAAAGTCGTTCCAGTATTTGCTGACTTATTCGGCTCTTTTGGTGCAGAGCTGCCTGCTTTTACCCAAATGGTAGTAGGCATGTCTGAGTGGATGCAGGCATGGTGGTTTCTTTTAATTGCAGCTATTGGCGGTACAATTATTGGTTTCTCAGAAGCTAAGAAACGCTCAAAGAAGTTTCGCGATTTTTTAGACCGTGCGGTATTGAAGGCACCAATATTTGGCAATATCGCTTATCAAGCGGTCATTGCGCGTTTCGCTCGTACGCTATCCACAACTTTTGCTGCTGGTGTACCACTACTTGATGCTCTAGACTCTACTGCCGGTGCGGCCAACAACGTGGTCTTTTATAATGCTATCCAACAAGTGAAAAACGACGTTTCCACGGGTCAACAACTACAGTTTTCAATGCGCTCAACCAACTTGTTTCCAAGTCTAGCCATTCAAATGGTCGGTATCGGTGAAGAGTCTGGTAGCTTAGAAGAGATGCTAGATAAAGTAGCCGTCTATTACGAAAACGAAGTTGATAACGCTGTTGATGGTCTGACCAGCTTAATGGAACCGCTAATTATGTCGGTATTAGGGGTGTTGGTCGGTGGTTTGGTTATTGCTATGTATTTACCAATATTCCAAATGGGCTCAGTAGTAGGGTAACGGCTAATTAAAGGACAGCTAATTAATGCAGTTTATACAATTATTACAAGAAAATATGGCTTTAGCTTTAATCATATTTGGTCTGCTAGGTCTTTGTGTGGGCAGTTTTTTAAATGTGGTCATTCACCGTATTCCGCTCATGATGATCTCTGCTTGGCGACAAGAATGTAGCCAGTTTATGTCTCAACAAGCAGATATGCCGCATGAACATACTGTGCCTCTAGCCGATATAGTCGCCACTGATACGCCTATTACTTTAAGTAGACCGGCATCACGCTGTCCTCACTGCGCACATAAAATCAAGTGGTACGAAAATATTCCGTTGATCAGCTGGATGGTGCTACGCGGACGCTGCTCAGATTGTAAAGCCGCTATCGGACTGCGTTATCCCATTGTTGAGCTGGTTACTGCGCTATTATCTATATTAGTTATTTATAAATTTAGCGTCAGTGCAGCTGGGATATCGGCATTAGTTTTGGTATGGACACTGGTTGCGTTAACCGGTATTGATTTTGATACTCAGCTACTACCTGACCGCTTAACGTTCCCATTAGCAGGGTTAGGATTGGCCGTAAACTCGCAGGGTTGGTTTGTATCCCCTACTCAATCCATCTGGGGCTTATTGTTTGGATTCTTATCCTTATGGATAGTGGTCAAGGTGTTCTATTTAATTACTAAAAAACATGGTATGGGACAAGGAGACTTTAAATTATTAGCAGTATTGGGTGCTTGGCTTGGACCCATGATGTTGCCGCTAATTATTCTATTATCATCCTTGCTCGGCTCAATCGTTGGAATCATTCTCATGAAAAAACAAGGCGAGAGCAGACCTTTTGCCTTTGGTCCTTATATCGCTATTGCCGGTATCGTGGCTTTACTGTACGGCTCAGACATCGTCAGCTGGTATTTAGGTATGTATACTTAAGCATTTATACCTAAGCATGTACACTTTGACCTGTATAATTAAGCGAGCAAATTAGCTATTTCTCCATAATTATCTTTAACCTTTAATAACCATTTTTCAGGTTTATGGTTTATTAATACCATTATCCTTCTATCGGTCAGATAAGTCCTTATTATGTCAAAATATGCAGAAACACCCTCACCTTATTCGCATCAACCACAACTTCATCAAACCAAAAGTAAGACTCTGGTAGTAGGTTTGACCGGCGGTATCGGCAGTGGCAAATCTGCTGCCAGTGACTGGTTTGCCCAGCAAGGGATTGATATTATTGATGCGGATGTGATTGCTCATGAAGTGGTTGCTAAAGGCAGCTCATCCCTGCGCAAAATCCAGAGAAAATTTGGTAACTGGGTGCTGAATGCTGATGGAGAGATGGACCGTGCAGCGGTACGGACGTATGTATTCACCCACCCTGAAGCTTTAATTGAGCTTGAGTCAATTACCCATCCCGCAATACGTGAAGCAGCAAAGATACAGTTGGCAGAGAGTAAGTCACCTTATGTAGTGTTGTCAGCCCCTTTACTGATTGAAGCAGCAGAAGCCGGCTTAGCTAATTTATGCCAGCGTATATTGGTAATGGATGCCACCGAAGACACGCAGCTTGCGCGTGCCAGTCAGCGTGATGCTCAAAGCGTACAGAAGATTAAAGCCATTATGGTGAATCAGCTGAGTCGTGAAGAGCGTAATCGTCATGCTGATGATGTGGTGTTAAACGAGAATGATCTTGCGGCTCTATATTTACAACTAGAGCCACTACATCAAAACTACCTTACGCTTGCCCAGCAGCTAAAGTTCGCTGCCGATTAATCTCGTATAAAGCCATGCCGGTAGCAACACTCACATTTAGGCTCTGTAGATTGCCATGCTCATTCCCTGACATCGGAATATAAACCAGCTCATCACAGCTTTCTGTTGTCAGGCGGCGCATTCCCTCTCCTTCTGAACCCATGATAAGAGCAGTTTTGCCAGTCAAATCTGCTGCATGTATTGGTTTAGCGTCCGCATTGAGCGCGGTACCAAATACAAATACCCCGGCATTTTTAATCTTCGACAGTGTACGTGCCAAATTGGTCACGCTAATAATAGGCATCATCTCTGCCGCGCCGACCGATACTTTGGCAACCGTCGGGGTCAAACTTGCCGCATGGTGCTTTGGACAAATAACGGCATCAACGCCCATCGCCACTGCTGTACGCAAGCACGCACCGAAGTTATGTGCGTCGGTGATTTGATCTAGTACCAGCAGCAAACACTCATCGCGCCCAGCAATGATGTCAAGCAAGCCTTCATCAGCAAAGCCTAACGGACGAGCGTTAAGCACCACACCTTGGTGTTGCGGGCTGCCACAAAGTTGAGTGAGGTTGTCTTTTTGCGTTGGTTGAATACTAATACCATTAGCGCTTGCTTGCGCCATAATAGCCTGTACACTGCTATCGCTTTCACGTCCTTGCTGCACAAATAAACTAAGCCCATCAAGAGGGCGATGTTCGAGCAAAGCATCAATTGCATGAATGCCATAGAAATAGGTGGGTTTTGCCATAATAGGCCTGCCGATTATAAAGTGGATATCGCGTCATGCGATAGAATAGAAAAAGATATGACGATCATTGTAGCAACAAATCAATAATTTCATAACGATAAGATAATAAAAAAAGAAATAAACCTTATCCAACCGATAGGGTTTATTTCTTTTTAAATGATAGGTTGTTAGGTGTCATAAACCATCTAATGACACCTTTACACTATTAACCTTCTAAGTGACAGATATACTGGACGATTTCTTCTGTACGTAAGTTAAAGCCACTATTGCCTTCAACCACGAATGATTGTCCGGCGCGGTAGTAGCTGAATTCTTCGTCACCGTTTATTTTGACTTCGCACTCACCGCTGATGATTTCGATACGTTCAGAAGTGTTGGTGCTAAAATGATAATGTTCGACCAAATTGTCGCAAGGCAAGATAACCCCTAAGGTTTTATGGCGACCGTCCTCGAACATAATGGTATGGCTTGAGCAACGTCCATCGTATGATATCGTGGCTTGGGCATTGACTGTTACATTGGTAAATTGCGCCGCTGTCATAGTGGCTTCCTTATCAAATAATTATTGCCAAACTAAAGAACCAAAGTAAAAAACTTAACTGAAAAACCGAGTTGAAAAACTTAACTGAAAAATAAGTAACTGAATAGATTACAGTTGTCGTACATCTTTTTTAACCATCTGTTCTATATCAGGCTTACACCGCTATACGTTGACTGTATATACAGACCAAGTTAGATTTTTCTAAAATAATGAATTATTACTGACACTTACTTATGGATAGCTTTGCATAATCATGTATGAGATACACGCTATGTACTAGGATGTATGAAAATCTGGTAGTAAGAGTTTATCATTATGTGAGATTATGCTACCACATTATATCTATAAAGTTTGTTACAGCGACTATGAAAGTTGCGCTTATTATTAAAGCAATGATGGATGTTATTGATTACCTTTAAAATTTGTATTTAAGGCTTTTTGCCACCATACTATTTGCCAATCGCATTTATATATTTAGCAGTACTAAATGAACCATTCCACTCCTTTATTTACCCTATTGTAGAGATGACCTCCCAGCATTGCATTGTATGTGAGGTTTATTGTCTGTCATGAGAGGCGTTGATGCTAATATCATTAACTTTACATCAGTTTGCGTTGATCGCTCAGCATGAGCTGAGTGTGGCTGAAGGCTTCAATGTCATCACCGGTGAAACGGGTGCTGGCAAGTCGCTATTACTTGATGCTTTATCCTTATGTGCAGGCGAGCGCGCCGACAGTGCGATGGTCAGACATGGCGCTGCGCATGCCGATATCTACGCGCAATTTGATGTGGAAAACAACAGCGTCGTCGCTGAGTGGTTCGCAAAAAACGATAGACCGCTAGAAGAACCAGAAGTATTGATTCGCCGGCAACTCAGTAATACTGGGCGCTCAAAAGCATGGCTAAATGGTACACCTGTCAGTTTGGCTGAGCTAAAAAGCTTAGGATCGTTGCTGGTCAATATTCATAGTCAGCACGCTCAGCAAGCTTTGCTAAAACCGCAGTTTGTGGTGCAATGGCTTGATGAGATGGCGCAGATAACTTCTCTTGCTAAGCAGACGGCAAGCAGTTATCAAAGCTATCAACAGCTCAAACGCCGTGCCGATGATATCGCTAACCGCGAGGCTCAACGTCAGGATAGAATTCAATTACTGCACAGCCAACTTGCCGATATTGCGCCGTTACTGGTCGTTGATTATACGGAAGTCGAAGCGGAGCATGAAGAATTATCCAATATTGAAGCGCTAATGACGGAGGCCAGTCATGGCTTACATTTACTCGACAATGATACCGACGAGCCAGATGTGATGACCATGCTAGGACAAGCGATTAAACTTTGTGATAACCAACTAGGCGTCAGTCAAACCTTTGAGCAAGCTTCTGAACAGTTGCATTTAGCGCAGCAGCAAATAATTGAGGTGACGGGCTTATTATCAGATTATGCTGAGCAGCAACTGCCTGATCCTGAGCGCTTGCAATCATTAGACAGTTTAATCAGCTTAGGTCATCGCTTATCGCGTAAACACAACTTGCCAGCTGGCGATTTGATCAATGAAGCAAAGGCGTGGCAAGCGCAATTAGAGCAGTTAGAAAATGAGCCTAGCAGTGATGCGATGGCGGCGCAAATAGAGCAGGCTTGGCAAGATTATCTCGCCTTAGCAACGCAGCTAAATAAAGAGCGCTCTAAAGCAGCACCGACTGTCAGCAAACAGCTGATTAAGCAATTACAACCCCTTGCCTTACCCAATGCACGCTGCGAATTTGTTTTTACCAAGAAAATAGAACCTAGCCAATATAATGCGCAAGGTTGCTATGATATTGATTTATTATTTAGCGCTAATGTCGGCATGCCCATGCAGCCGTTACATAAAATCGCCTCAGGCGGTGAGCTGTCACGCATGGCGCTAGTTATGCAAGTCCTGCAAGCGACCAATGCCGATAATAATGCGGCAAAACCTATGCTGGTATTTGACGAAGTCGATGTCGGTATCAGTGGTGGTACGGCACAAGTGGTCGGTGAGCTACTACGCGCACTTGGGCAAACGCAGCAATTGCTCGCTATTACCCACCAAGCACAAGTAGCGGCGCAAGCGCATCAGCATATCTTGGTGCAAAAACACCATGACCAGCAGACTGAAAGTGAGCTGCTAATCTTAACCGATAGCGCACAAATCGATGAACTGGCACGCATGTCTGGCGGTGTGATCATTACCGACGTCACCCGTGATCATGCTCGTAGTTTATTGACCGCTGTGAAATAAGCGTTAGAAGTTCCTAGTTAGAAGCTCCTAAATGTGTCTAATAGCTGCTAAATATTTGCTTTAGTTGATTTTATACTCATTATCGCCATATAGTGGTCTCTCACCTTTGTTAGTAGGTTGTGCTTGTCTCTATGTCTAAAGCTAATTTGACCCATCATTTCTTAATTGCAGCACCAGAGCTGTCAGACCCACGGTTTGAGCAGGCGCTGATTTATATCTGTCGTCATGACAAACACGGTGCGCTCGGTCTGATGGTCAACCGCCCCTTAGAGCAATCTCGGGTGGGTAAATTGCTAGAAGATTTAGATATTGAAGTTACCGATGCGCAGGTGATGGAAGATCTGGCATTAGAAGGTGGCCCTATGTATCCTGAAGTTGGCTTTGTGCTGCATACAGGGCAACCAGAATGGGCGTCATCATTTGGTATTTCAGAAAATGTCTGTATTACTACCAGCCAAGATATCCTCAAACGTATTGCCGCAGGTCAAGGCGTTGGTCATTATCAGCTGTGCTTGGGTCATGCCAGTTGGGGTAAAAAACAGCTCGAGCGTGAGCTTGATAACGGCGACTGGCTGGTATGCCCTGCTGATTTAAACTTATTATTTGATACGCCATTTGAAGAGCGCTGGCAAATTGCCGCCGATAAAATTGGTGTTAATTTTGATTATCTAAGCAGCGACATAGGTCATGCTTAGCGTTATATACTGAGCATCATAGGCTCACCTAATACAGTAATAAAAACAGGAATACCTATTACTATGGTAGATAGCCCTCTTATAACAGATAGTACAGATTTGATAAATGATGACGTCGATAACGGTGCTGATACTAGCGCTACTGAACCAGCCGTTAAGCCGCATCTTATTTTGGCCTTAGATTATGGGGTTAAAAAAATGGGCATGGCGCTGGGTAATAGTATTACCGAGACAGCGCGCGCTTTTGATATCTTGGCGATGAATAATGGTCAGCCTGATTGGGATAATCTATTAGGTATTATCAAAGTTTGGGGCGTGGCAAAGGTGGTTGTTGGACTGCCGCTAAATATGGACGGCAGCAGCTCCATGCTATCAAAAAGGGCGCATAAATTTGCCCGTCGTCTAGCACATAGAATAATGGAACAGCATTTACCTGTGACCGTATCTTTATGCGATGAGCGCTTAACATCCGTCGCAGCGCGTGAGATAGCGTGGGACAACGGCTGGATTCAGAATGAGCGCGACCCAATTGATGATATCTCTGCCTGTATCCTCATGTCGACCTATTTTGCTGATCCTAATAGCAGTATCGCCATTGACGCGATCAAAGCCGATTAATTAAGCGATAACGTTACTTCAAATGATCATCACTTTCTGATATATCATCAATCCAAACGAATAAATGACTGATTACTATGACCACTGCCTTAAACCAATCCTTGCCAAACAACTCGCAACATGGTTTTTCGCCGTTAGCTATCGCTCGAATTAAGGGCGCACAGCGAGCGAATCAAATAGCGATTTACCTCATTTATGCAGCGATTATTGCGTTTATGGTGTTTGGTACGATTGCCAGCATAAAGATGTTTCATGATAACCAACTACTCTATCGGTTATTTTTTAATCTACCGTATGCCCTAATTGCTCTCACCATTCCACTGACGCTATACGATGCATTTATTATTTATCGCTATCGTCTCAATCAGGCCTCAATGGTTGTAATGACGATTGGCGTCTCGAGTATTATCCTTATTGGCGGGCTATTATTTGCTGATACCGCTTGGCTCGGCTTGGCCTCATGGCTTGGCGTGGCATTTTTATTTAAAGTGAGCTTTAAGCGTTTCTTTAATTTTTTAGAAGTGGCAGACTTGCCTGAAGCTGATGAAGCGTTAGCAGCAGATATTGATACTGCCACTGAAGCAGAAAATACGCCATCATAAGTAAGCGTATTGGGCAGCAAAATTTTATTTAACTCATTCAATTTAAAAAAATGACTATGACAACTTCAATATTAGACATCTCTATTAATCATCATTTGGACACGCAAGGGTTAATCTGCCCTGAGCCGGTGATGATGCTACATAAGACCGTTCGCAAAGCGGATGGCGGCGATATTATCGAAATATTAGCCACCGATCCGGCGACCACACGCGACATTCCTAATTTTTGCCGTCACTTAGGGCACACGCTTGTCCATCAAGAAACGCTAAATGACGCGCCAACCTATCGCTATTTGGTTAAGAAAAAGAGCGCTTAATAGGTGGTAGTGTTATAGGCAATATCTCATCCATAATTTAAAGGCAGGCAGCGTGTTAGCAATAGAAAAGCAGTATGTGCAGTGGCACGAAAACGAAACCTTACATCATGCCCGCTGGTTGTCCCAAAGCAATCAAGTACCGCCCACGCGTATTGTTTTAGTCGATGACAAAACAACAGCAGATGAGGCTTATCGCTTGGCTTGTGAAGGTACATCATTGCTATGGCACGGTGACTTTCATAATGCACGGCAATTACTGCAAGCGCTTGGTCGGCGCATTGATCGCACTAATGAGCGCTCTGAGCAGCGTAAATTAAAAAAAGCCGCGAATAAGTCTGCGGCCAATAAATCGGTTACTCCTAAAGAAATACCCAACTTGTTCCATCAGCAACGCCAAATGCAAGCCCAGCGTTCGCGCATATTAAGCCGCTTACTATTAGAGCTTGATGCTGGATATATCAGCCAATTACGCCGTGCTCCTGATGTTAGTGCTGCCTGTACGGCGGCTTTTGGCAAGTTGGATAAGGCGATAAATGAGACATGTGTGCTGTCGTTTCGTGACCTACAAGGGGCATTAGGCGCAGAGGGCTGGCGCGAGAAAGGTGTGCCAATTACAAGTTTAGGTTTATCGGTTTTCCCTCATTATGGCGTCTTTGCGCCAACCCGTCATGAATATGTGCAACTGCTACTCGATGCGCCGCTGCCAGCTACTTGTGATATCGCTTTTGATATTGGTACCGGCACCGGTTTGCTAGCCATTATCTTAGCGCAGCGCGGTGTGAAACAAGTGATTGCAACAGATTTAAATCCTCGTGCGTTAGCTTGTGCCAGCGATAACGTTACGCGTTTAGAGTTATCTAATATACAGTTACAACAAGCAGATTTGTTTCCGACTGATGTGCCATTGGCTAATCTGATTGTCTGTAATCCACCTTGGTTGCCTGCCAAGCCAACTTCGCCCTTGGAGTACGCCGTCTATGATGCCAATAGCACAATGTTGCGTGGTTTTTTGCAGGGCGCAAAACAACACTTAGCCGAGCACGGAGAAGTTTGGTTGATTCTGTCGGATTTGGCTGAACATTTACAGCTGCGTAGCCGTGATGAGTTATTAGGCTGGTTTTCGGATGCCGGTTTAGCGGTAAAATACCGTCTCGATACCCAACCTAAACACGGTCGCAGCCAAGACGATACGGATCCACTATTTGCTGCGCGCAGTGCGGAAATCACTTCGTTATGGTGTTTAGTGCCTTTTGATAGTTGAAGTAATACCTAAATAGCACCTGAAGCATAAAAATTACTTAGCATTATCAAGTGATAAACGTTTAAATGAGCCAACCCATCCTTTCCTATACCACTACCGAGTATTGTCCTATGAGCCGTGATCGCGCCGTACAGCAGCGACAGCCAAAAGCGCTAGCCGTTGATGACGAACCGGCCTATATGACTGAGTTTCGTCAAGCGATGCTGGCGCGTGGTTTGGCAACGCGTACCCGTAATGCTTATGTGCGCGATTTGCGCTCTTGCGAGCTAACCAGTCATACAGCACTGACACTTTGGCAACCCGATGAAGTGCTGCATTGTTTATCTATGCTCACTCAAGATGGCAAAACTCCACGCACCCAAGCACGAATGCTCTCAAGTCTGCGCCAGTTTTATCTCTGGATGATTGCCAGTAATCTACGTGAAGACAATCCTTGCGAGCGTATCAAAAGCCCAAAGATTGGTCGCCCACTACCAAAAGACTTAGCAGAAGCTGATGTCGATAATCTACTGGCTGCGCCTGATAGTAGCACGGCGCTCGGACTACGTGATAAAGCTATGTTAGAGGTGCTCTATGCCTGTGGTCTGCGGGTCAGTGAGTTGGTGAATTTATCGTTAGAACAAGTGAATCTAAACTCAGGCTGGCTACAAATTACCGGTAAAGGAAATAAAACACGACTGGTGCCATTAGGAGAATACGCAGCAGACGCGTTAGAGGATTATCTAACGCATGGTCGCGGCGACTTGATTGCGCATCTAAAAGCAGGAAATTGCCAAGCGGTGTTTCTAACCGCGCAAGGCGGTTACATGACGCGGCAAAACTTTTGGTATCTACTAAAGAAATACGCCAAAGTTGCCAGTATTGATAAAGATTTATCGCCGCATACCTTACGTCACGCCTTTGCCACGCATCTATTGAATCATGGCGCGGATTTGCGTAGCGTACAATTATTGCTTGGACATAGTGATTTATCAACCACGCAGATATATACCCATGTGGCGACGGCAAGATTGCAGAAGTTACATGCTGAACATCATCCAAGGGGATGATACTGTTATTGGATGATGGTATTAAGACAAGCAACTTATATTGATTTAATAATATGCCTATAAAAACTGACAGCTTATAAATTAAAGTAAAAAAACGGCAGTATTATGCATAATACTGCCGTTTTTTCGTAATTATTAGAAACGTGATCTTATTGATATTTAAGACAACTGTCCTAACTTCTAACTTATATTTTTATAGTGATAATGAGGATAAGTTTGCGTATTCGGTGCCTTTTGACAGCACATAACGCTTATTGGTTTCACCATCGGTCAGGAAACCACCAAAAGTTTGCGATACAGCGCTAAACAGAATAATACTGACAGCGGATAATGCCTCTTCAGCCAACTCTTCAGTGTGTAATAATTCTTTAGCTTTTGCCACACTAATAACCGCGCAGCTTTCATTTTCACTAAGACGTGGTTTGGTCTCTTCATTATAGTTTTTATAACAAAAAGCGATAGACACATATTCATCAGAACCAGACAACTCAGCGAGGTAAGCTTTATCAATGGTTTTTACCGCTTCAACACATTTGACACCCGGCTGTTTCTTGAGGGGCTTAATGCGCTTACTATGTACGATATGGATAAACGTTTCTTGTGCTGGATTTATTTTCTTAGACTTCATATTTAAGCATCCTTTCTTTTTAAGTAAAGCTTAGCGAATGTAAGCTTAGTGAGCTGGTATAACTCCTATTATGACAGGAAGTCCTCATCCTAAAACGTCACTATAATGAATAGTTGACCAATGAGTTAGCTTTCTAAGTATTCCATAGCTTCAATAAGTATGCTATAGCATTTGCGATATAAATGCATAAATAAGTGATTTTAAATAGCTGAAAAACACATGCGAAAGGTAATTTTACTTTCCTTTAGCGAGTAAGCTATAGCTGAATAGATTTTTTTAGCTTTTAGTAAACTGTGAAATAGTTCTAGGGCGTGTCCCTAATCTGGAAAAGTAAGTTCAAAAGCCTTAAAATATAGAGACTATTTCAAACATGGCCCTCTACATATGGCAAGAACAGTGCTCACAGATAATACATGGGAACAACTCCAAAGTACCATGAAAGCTCATGGCTGTCATACTTGGAAAAACGACAGACAAGTTATGGAAGCCATATTGTGGAAACTTCGTACAGGCGCGCCATGGCGTGATATACCGAGTGAACTGTGTCCTTGGAAAACTGCCTGTAATCGTTTCAATAGGTTGTCGAAAAAGGGTTTGTGGGAGCAATTTTTTTTGACCTACGAGCAAGTATTGATGAAGAATGGATATTCGCAGATGGAAGCTACATCCGCTGTCATCAGCATTCAAGCGGCGCCAGACGAGGAGAGCTTCGAGCTACCGGAAAGTCACGAGGTGGAACCACCACTAAGATTCATCTCGCCGTCGATTCGCATGGAAACCCGATTGATTTTAAAATCACTGGGGGTGATGTCCACGACAGCCAAGCGGTAGATGACATTATAGAGATGCTAACGGATGCAACCTACTTTATTGCTGATAAAGCTTATGATTCTGAAACCATTAGAACTAGGCTAAAGCAAGACAACATAAGCCCTGTCATCCCTAAAAGAAAAAACGCTAAGCAACCTGACCTAGCGTTTGATCACTATTTATACAAGCTACGACACTTAGTTGAAAACACGTTTGCAAGGCTAAAACACTTTCGTAGTATTGCGACTCGCTACGAAAAACTAGCTCGAAATTATAAGTCTATGCTGTATTTGGCTTGTACTATGATCCACTGCAAACTGAATTAGGGACACGCCCTAATAGTTCTAATAGTTATTGTTTTGTGTTTGCGTATAGTGATTTATCGACGACACAAATATGTCCTCATATGGCAACGGCTAGATTTCAGGAATTGTATGCAAAGTATCATCCGCGGGGTTGATTGATAAATTAGAAGTTTTTATTTAGTGTAGGCTACTGCTCTTGCCCAGCAAGTTGTATGAGCGTAGCCATAGTTTAATGAGCTGAATATAAATATATTAACTCATTAAACTGAACTTAGGTTAGACACAAAGCATCAAACATTCTTACTCATCTTATCGACAGTATCAATTGTTAATTCTGGTTCAATTACTTCTGGTTCAATTACTTCTGGTTCAATTACTTCTGGTTCAATTACTTCTGGTTCAATTACTTCTGGTTCAATTACTTCTGGTTCAATTACTTCTGGTTCGATTACTTCTGGTTCGATTACTTCTGGTTCGATTACTTCTGGTTCGATTTCAATAATATTTTTTGTGCGCCATTCATTAAACGTTATCCACTCTTCAGTTGAGGTTTGATTGATTTTTACATTTTTGCACCAATCAGTGTCATTAGAAAAAAGTATTATTTCCTCATGATTTACAGGACCTTTAGGGGATGATTCAGGTAGCATATAAAAAAATGTGACATTTCCCGCACCATCTTGTTTTATCATTTTTTTACTAGCATTTGTCGCTTTGCCAATTGCACCTTTTGATGAGTTTGCAATTGATCTTGAGCTATCTACAATATTATTTTTAGCTGTATTTAATAAAGCATTTAAGCGCTCACCATCATCTGTTCTAAACTCCTTTAAAATCGCTCCATCATTTTCCATAGACATATCCAAATAAGGTGCATTCGAAAATCCTAAGGCATTAGCGACGAATATAGTGGGAATAGAAGCTCTAGAAGTATTATAGTCTTTCACCCTGCTATTATAATTTTTACGATATTGTGAAACTTCATTTTCAATATTTTCAATATTATCAATTAATCGGTGATACTGTTTATCAGCCTTTAAATCTGGATAGCGGTCTGCCATACTTTGCATACTTGTCATCATCATGCTGGTATCTCTAAGCGTTGACTGGACAGCACTTACGCCTGTTTCTTTAACAGCTGATAAATGGACTAAATTTTCGCTATCTTGATAGTTCTTAACCACATCCATAAGCTGATTAATAAGACCAACTTTCTTTGACATAGTCACAGAAATATTCGATAAACTTTCTCTAATTTCTTGTGCTTTACGTTGTAAAGAATTATAAGCATTTAAGAAAATATAGCCAATGCCGCCAACTATTACCAGTAAAATGATAAACCATGTCATAGAAAATACTCATTAAAATTTATTTCAAGAATTATAGCACTTTGTAACTACAAATCAACAAAGTTTCAATAATGTATACTTTGAGTTGTAATTAAGTATTTTGAATAAGTTATTCTTAATTTGGGGCATTTTAATATAATCTATAAGTAAGAAGCAGTGGGTATTGCTAGCGTTGCACTATAGCTCTTAAACTAAACCTCAACGTACTTACTTAATTTATGCAAGTCGTTCTATCGTGAACACCAATCACAATTTCTACCAATCCATAGCTGCAAACCTCCTCTTTTCTCGTTACAATACCCATCATAATATGTAAGCCGAATTTATCGACATACTGCCTTCTTAATTATCTATTATCTGAGAATCCCATGAGCCATAGACCTCCTGCTGACCTATTAGAAAAAGCAAAACACTGGCGCGAAGACATTAATTTTCGTCAAGATGTGCTGGGCAAGCCTTTCGACTTTGCAACCACGTGGGGCATTTTCTCCCCGCAAAAGCTGGATGACGGTAGCTTGATGCTACTCGATTATATTGATTTTGAGCAGGATGATGACTCGATAGATTTAGGCTGTGGCTATGGTGTGTTAGGTATGGCAGCAGCGCGCGAATGTCCAAATGGTCAGCATACTTTAATTGATAAAGACTTTATGGCAGTAGAATATGCACGCCGCAACTGTGAAAAGAATGGTCTGAATAATGTCGATGTACATTTATCAAACGGTTTTAATCATGTGGATAAAGCGAAAGATTTTAGCCTTGTAATGTCGAACTTGCCAGCAAAGGTAGGAAAAGAGCAGCATTATCTTTATTTCCTCGATGCACATGCGCGGATGCGTAAAGGTGGACGCTTTTATGTGGTGACGATTAATGGCTTACGTCAATTTATGAAACGCTCATTTACCGAAGTGTTTGGTAATAGCGAAAAAGTAAAACAGGGCAAGACTTA
Source organism: Psychrobacter sp. DAB_AL32B (assembly GCF_002224105.1). NCBI lineage: Bacteria > Pseudomonadati > Pseudomonadota > Gammaproteobacteria > Moraxellales > Moraxellaceae > Psychrobacter > Psychrobacter sp. DAB_AL32B. The sequence goes on from NZ_NEXU01000086.1 coordinate 26,676, forward strand.
TACTATTACCATGGCAACCAAAGATTAAACGCTAGAATCAGACAAACAAAAAAGCACGCTAGATCATGATGATTTAGCGTGCTTTTTTATGGCTAAGTTTTTAGAATGACAGCATTTTTAGAATTACATTTGCCGTTTCAGTAAATATCCACCTAATATCGCACTAGCAATAATCGGCAATAGCACCATCAGTAACGGCGAAAAGCCAGTAGCGAGCGAGACAAAGCCAACTAAATCCTGAACGTAACTAAACAGCAGGCCAAACAATAACGCGACGACAATACGCAAACCTAAGCTATGTGTTCGTAGCGAGCCAAAGACGAATGAGCAGGCGACAATCACCAGCGATAAGATGGACAACGGTGATAGCAGCTTTTGCCAAAATGCCAGCTCATGACTTAAAGAACGCTGACCTTGTTGGCGCATAAACTGACGGTGCTCATATAGCTGGGTCAACGATAAATCCTCAGCTTGGCGCGTTAGCAAATACACAGATTCAGGCGCAAACGGTAAACTTAATGTGTCTGTGGGCGATATGGCTTGGCTGCTTTCAAAGCCTTGATTGATAGTGAGCTTGGTCATATTGTTCAGTTGCCACTCGTAACGATACTGCTCGCTCGGTTTGCTGCTCGTAGTATCAAGCGGCTCGCGCCCAATATATTGCCCGCCTTCCGCATGAATAGCAGTTTGCAAGTTGCCATTATTATCCAAGTGCCAACGCTTTACCTGACCGATATTGCCTTTAACATCGGCATAATCGATATATAAAATATCGCTGCCATCCGGTTTTGTACTGCCATCTTTTGTATTCTCAAAGCGTGGTTGCACTGTCCAATAACCGCGTACTGAGGTGACTAATGAGCTGTTATCTTCACTATTAATGGCTTTCGCCAATTGATTGGAATAAGGTAAAACGAATTGGTTAATGAATAATGCTAATATCACGAAAATCAACGCAGGCTGTAATACCCAACCAACAATGCGATAGACGCTGACCCCTGCGGCGCGCATCACCACCAGCTCACTATTATTAGCCAACAAGCCCAAGCCTACCACTGCACCAAGTAACGCGCCAGTTGGCATAAACTGCTCTAAGAAGTAAGGCGAGCGATAAAAGATATATTTAATCGCCTCACCCATCGTATAGTTGTCATCTAACGAATCAAGCTCTGATAAATAAGAAAATATCAGCTGTAATGCCCACAAGCCTATGACCGCAGCGATAATCGCCAGCAAGGCATTGAGTTTTACATAGCGGCTAAGCACTTTTAAGTTGGTAGGTTTTGGGCTAAGTATCGATTTAGCATTTGGCGAATTCGGCTTCGAAGATTTAGAGAATAGAGCGCTCATTAGGATTGCCCTCCTTGTGAGCCACTGTTTTGATTATCAGCAACCGTTAAAGGTTCATGTTCTGGCTTGCGAAAGCGCAATCGATGTTGTACACGGCTACCCCAATTCATATAAAGTGCCAATGCCATAAACCCTAAAATCAGCCATACATATGCCCAAACGCTAACGCTGCCTTTGCCGACTGCATTTTTAAGCGAAATGATACCGAGCGCACAGCTGACAAATAATAAAATAGAGGGAAATAGACGCAGCCAACGACCTTGGCGCGGGCGTACTTGCGCCAGTGGCACCGCCAGCATAGGCGCGATAATCATCAACCACGGTAACGCCAAGCGATAACCAAGCTCACCTTGTGCCGCACGCATTGCATTGTTACTGCCGACTTGTGAGCTACCCGTCGCCGCTTGCCATAACGGACCAATCGCTTGCGTTTCGATATTGTCTTCGGTAATGACTGCTTCAGAAGGTTCCGTCAAGGTGATGCGATAACGATCAAAGCCCACTTGATTGTATTTTAGACTACCCGCGCCGACTTCATAACGGCGACCTTGGAATAAATCTAATTGAGTCACGCCGCTATTACCCGTCTCTACTTGCTCAGCACGTTTGGCAAGCGTAATGGTGTCTTTGCTAATGTTGCTATTATTTATAAGCGCCTTTGGCAGCTCTGGAATATTTAATTGCTCGGCAGTTTCAGGATCGATGTTGTTTTTAACATCAACGGCAGTGCTTTTATTAGTGGCAGCATTTTTAGACGTGCTGCCTTTTTTTGCAGGTTCAGACTGGATCAATATCACATCTTGCAATTGTTTTTTATCATCACTCAAGCTGCCCACATACAGATGATAATTACCACTACTGATAAATTGATTGGGGCGAATTAAATCAAAAGCGCTGGTCAAGGCTTGCTGCTGCCAAACACTCTCGGATGAACGCACCCCCCACGGTTTTCCAACGATGGATAAAGCCGCTTCTCCCACAAACAATGCCAGAATCAATGGGGTCATCAAACGCCCAAGTCTACCGCGCGACACGCCGCTGGCATTGATCACCGCCATTTCTTGGTCAACATACAGCCGCCCAAATACCAACATTAAGGCGATAAAAAATGCCAACGGTAGAATCAACTCTAAAAAATACGGCAAATTATAACCAATAATGGTAAATAACAAGCTGATGTCTAGGTTACCTTCAGCCGCGATGCCAAAGTAACGGATCAAACGACCGCCAAGCATCATCACCACTAAAAAACCCAATACCAAAGCGGTAGTAGAAGCAACTTGTTGGGTCATATAGCGGCGTAATATCACAATAGGCACTCTTAAAAAAGGGTTGGTATTCGTACAATTCATCACCGGCTTATTGACAGATGATTGATAAATGCTAGCGCGACAGCTAAGTATTATAGACGCAGCGCTGCTCAGTCAGATATTCGAACAGGCGTAACAGCAATTTAATGACTTAGTCGTTTAAGAACTGAGTCACTTATTAGCGATACCCTACTATAAATATTAACGATAAAGATAACCGCTAATCCTAGCATATTTTGCTAAAAAATGACCGTAAAATGTGTTTGGAAACATTGCGTCGATCTTGCTGATGGCGTAGTAATATGGACTGATGGTAGCTACATTAAAGAAAGGATAAAGAGACAATAAAGCATAAAATAGCCTTAGGTTAAGCAAGATTCTTAAATAAAATTTTTGCTATATTGCGTTTAGAAAGGTTTGTTTGTCGTTCGTATCATTGCCCGTGCATCTGCCATATTAATTGTTAGACTGATAAAGCCTCAGAATTCATATTCATACCGCATAACGGAGCACACCATGTCTACGCCCTCTACCTTACTCGAACTCGCAGGTGGTAAATTTGATACGCTTGATTGGTCAAATTGCGCAATCGTCCTTATCGACTATCAAAACGAATACGTCAATGGTGCGATGCCTTTAGGACAAGCAGGTGCTAAAGCTATTGAAAACGCACGCCTACTCCTTGATAAAGCCCGTCAGCAAGACATCCCTATTTTTCAAATCGCTCATCACGGCAATGAGCAAATTTTTGATCCATCCTCTTCTAATGTTGCCATTGTTGATAGCTTACAGCCAATGAACGATGAAAAAATCATCACCAAAATGCACCCTAATGCCTTTCATGAAACGCCGCTACAAGCGCTTATAAAATCTACTGGCAAACAGCAGATTATTTTTGCCGGCTTTATGAGTCATATGTGCGTCAGTTCAAGCGTTAGAGCAGCGTTTGACTTAGGTTTCCAAAATTTTGTGTGTCATGATGCTTGTGCCACTCGCGACCTGCCTAGCGTGACAGGGCAAGTCATAACGGCTAGCACTGTACATGATAGTGCAATGGCTGCACTTCAGGATAGATTTGCCGCTTTAGTAGCAACTGATAAGTTGACTAACGGCTAACTGTAAATGCTAATATAATGCAGGAAATAGCTTCAGAAACATTACCTAACCCTTGCTAACTGCGTACTTTGCGCTGATATGCTACACTACTAAGCTTGCTCGATGGGCGTGCCTATTTGACATAGGTAGCAGCTTAAACACAATGTCGAGTCAAACACGTTAGCAGTTTAAATTTAATGCCTTACTGTATTCACGCTTTTAAAATAATGCATTCATCTAATAAGGATAACAATATATGAATATTAAATTAACGCAAAGTTTACCTAAAACCCATACACAAAAAATTCTCAAAAAAGAAGCCAAAAGTAAAGACGCCGCCTGCCTCGTCGTCTTAATCGATGATAAAAAAAATATCTTAGCTGAGTCGGTATTGAGCGATTATCAAACCCGTATTGAGCAATTGATTGAAGTATCGCACTTTAATGGCAAAGCTTGTGAAACCGTTGCTGATTATGCGCTGGCTGGCGATAAAAAAACCACCAAAGAAAATCCAGTACAGCTGTTATTGGTCGGTGTGGGTAATGTTGATAAATTGCGTCATAGCGTCCTAGAAAAAATTGCTAATACCATTTATAAGAGTACCCAAAAGCGTGTTGACTCTATCACTGTGGCCTTGGGTGATACCTTAGAAGAAAACCAGTTTGGTCAATTTGCCCTGAGTTTGCTGGCAGCAAGCTATCGTTTTGACAAGTACAAATCTGAGCAGCAAACGCCTGTTTTAACGGACATCTACTTACTGGCAGAGCCGTCTTTAGAAGATTCACTAGACTTTGCACAAGCGGTCTTTACTGGTCAAAGCTTAACCCGTGATGTCGCCAATGAGCCGGGCAATATTTGTTTCCCAGCGTATATGGCTGAGCAAGCACAGGAATTGGCAGCCACTTATCCTGACCTATTAAAAGTCACCGTATTAGGTGAGAAGGAGATGTCTGCACTGGGTATGAACTGCTTCTTATCGGTCGCGCAGGGCTCTACCAAAGAAGGTAAGCTGGTGTTGATGGAATATCGTGGTCAGTCTAATTTTAGTGTCAATGCTGATGGCAATACTAGCAAAGTTACTACCAACAGCGCGAAAGTAGCTGGTGGTCTAAAAGCGTTGGCTGATAAACTACCAACCAAATCTGCTAGCAAAAAAGCCGCTAAAAAATCTGAACAAAATAGCGAAGACAATGCTCAAAATAATAATGCCCCTGCTGCAAATAATGATGCGCCTATCGTGCTTGTCGGTAAAGGTGTTACCTTCGATTCAGGTGGTATCTCAATCAAACCGGGTGCGGCGATGGATGAGATGAAATTTGATATGGGTGGCTCTGCTGCGGTACTCGGTACCCTAAAAGCACTATGTGAAGCGCGTCTACCTATCAATGTTGTCGGTGCGCTAGCTTGTGCTGAAAATATGCCATCAGGAGAGGCAACGCGTCCAGGCGATATCATCAGAGCAATGAACGGTAAGTCAGTTGAAATCCTAAATACCGACGCTGAAGGTCGTTTAGTATTGTGCGATACCTTGTGCTACGTACAGAAGTATTATCAGCCAAAAGCTATCATCGATGTCGCAACCTTGACCGGTGCTTGTGTGGTTGCGTTGGGTCACGTCCGCTCAGCGGTCTTTAGTAATGACGAAGACGTGTTGTTTGACTTAGAAAACGCTAGTCATTTATCTGGTGATCTTATCTGGCATATGCCGATGGATGACGAGTATCAAGCGCAGATTGACTCGCCTATCGCTGATATACAAAACATCGGTGGTAAAGGTGCTGGTGCAGTAACAGCAGCATGCTTCTTATCGCGCTTTATAGAAGAAGGTCAAGCATGGGCGCATTTAGATATTGCTGGTACAGCATGGATTTCAGGTCAAGACAAAGCCGCGACTGGTCGTCCAGTGCCATTATTCATGCAGTACCTAAAAAACCATGCAAATATGGCATAATATATTGATGAATCACCAATCAATGAAAACCAGTTTATGAATATTAGCTTTTATGTATTAACTGAGAGTAAAGCCCAAGATTTCTTGGGCTTTATTTGTCAGCTCACCCAAACGGCGCTCAATAAAAGCAATCAGTCCTTGTTGATTCTTATCGACGATGATGAATTGCTGTCGACGCTTGATAAGGCATTATGGGCACAAGAGGCAACTAGCTTTATACCGCATCAACGCCTCTTAGGTGCTGATACTGATGTTGCTAATACTAATGTGACTAATACTGGTTTTTCTAATGCTGATATTAATAATAAAGCATTAGCACCAGTGTTGCTGGGCAGCTATATGCCAGCCGACTTCAAAGGCATCGTACTTAACACCACCATACATCCGGTCAACACCTTTATGGCAGCAACCAATAATGCTCAACCTACTCGGGTACTTGAGCTGATAAAACCTGACGAAACTAGCATGCAAGAAGGTCGTCATAAGTATAAAAGCTATCAACAATTAGGCTATGAGCTGACCCATTTCAACGTTTAATCAATCAAATCCCTTCATTCTTCACGATAAAAATTTATTCTATTTCTCTTATATAACGCTTTTCTCTTATTTCCATAAGCCTATTCATGTGTGGGTTAAAGGTAGGCGCTTATCTGAAAAAATGCTACCATCCTTCGATTAATTTTCCTTTTTCGTTATAAGTTTCTTATTTATTGACTAAGTCGAGGGTGTATAGATGCGTTCATTGATTGCGATGTACCAGCGTATAGGGCTGGTGCCGCTCATTATTATCGGTTTAATATTAGGCGTGTTGATTGGTTGGTTAGCACCAAGTGTTGGTATTGCATTAGGATTATTAGGAACGCTATTTGTTGGTGCGCTAAAAGCTGTTGCCCCGATTTTGGTATTTATCTTGGTCATGGCAGCCATTAGCCAACACCGCAGTGGCAATGAAGTTTTTGTCAAACCAGTGCTGATTATGTATATGTTTGGCACCTTTTTGGCTGCACTGACTGCCGTAGGTGCCAGCTTCTTATTTCCAACAAAGTTGGTCTTAATCAATGCGGTTATTGAGCAAGTTCCACCGGCCAACCTCAAAGAGGTGTTGACCAACCTTCTGCTAAGTCTAGTAGCGAACCCCGTCGGTGCGATCGCTGAAGCCAATTATATTGGTATTTTAGCGTGGGCAATCATCATTGGTTTTGCACTGCGTCAAGCCAGTGATACCGCTCGTACCGTGGTCAGTGATTTTTCTGATGCCATCTCACAAGTGGTAAAATGGGTCATTGCCTTAGCGCCTTTCGGTATTTTGGGCTTGGTTGCCAATACAGTTGCTGAGACAGGTTTTGCCGCTTTGGCAGGTTACGCCCGTATCTTGATGGTATTGGTCGGCTGTATGTTATTTATAGCATTGGTGGTCAACCCACTCATCGTCCTTGTTAAGACGGGTAAGAATCCTTATCCACTGGTTTTCATTTGCCTACGTGAGTCAGGAATTACCGCATTCTTTACTCGCAGTTCAGCGGCTAACATTCCGGTCAACATGAATCTTGCACGCAAATTGGGTCTACACGAAGACACTTATTCAGTGACTATTCCATTGGGTGCAACCATTAATATGGCGGGGGCAGCGATTACTATTAACGTCTTAACCCTTGCTGCCGCCCATACGCTCGGTATCGAAGTGACGTTTGCATCAGCGCTGTTATTGAGTTTGGTGGCAACGATTAGTGCTTGCGGTGCGTCGGGTGTCGCTGGTGGTTCATTGCTGCTGATTCCGCTTGCCGCCAGTTTATTTAGTATCCCAAACGACATCGCTATGCAAGTGGTCGCCATTGGCTTTATCATCGGCGTCATACAAGACTCGGCAGAAACAGCCTTGAACTCGTCAACAGACGTGTTATTTACCGCTGCTGCTGATCCAAAATATGCGCGTTAATCTTTTATAAGACATTTATAAAACGTTTTTTTCAGACAAAAAGAGCCCATCAGGGCTCTTTTTTATTGTCTACGTTTTGCTATTTATTTGATACCCTGTCCAAAAGCTAGAGTAGCTAGGAAAACGTGTGTTAGTACTACGTCTAGTAGACTAAACGAGTTTGATACCGCTAAGTGTATTTTTTGGATTTGGTATTACTATTTTAAATGCTAGATATCTACTTCAATGACAGGTTTCTGACTATCTAGCTGATGTTTTAGTTGGCGTAATTGCTCGACCTCCTCTAATAGCTCAAGTATCAAACCAATAGCAGGGACGCTGGCTTCAAAGTCGCGACTGAGGCGTGAAGCACGGCGCACGATCGTCAGCTGATAACCAGTGAATTGCTCGTGTTCAGGCACATCGTACTCAATGATATCTTCTTCAATCAATTCGATAACCCATTGACGCTCTTGACCACAGGCAGAGACTAGCTCATCTAAGCTCATGATAATGTCGGTAAATTCAGGCGAATGTTTCATAGCTATTATCCTCGTTTGCGCTTTATTTCATCATTTCATCGTTATCGTATTCATCTGTACTTTTTATTGCTTATTGCGGTGATAAATAACTGTTATTAATGACTTCATTTAACGGTCGATACTGGTATCAGCAAAGGCTTGTTTTAACGCCTCATAAGCTTGGGTTTCCGCTTCGCTATTGATACTAGGATTGACAATATTTAAGGTTAAGTATAAATCACCCGCTTGCTTGGCTGGGATACCCTTACCTTTTAAACGTAAGTTGCTGCCTGATTTGCTGTTTTTAGGAATCGTTACACCTAGTGTACCTGCTGGTGTACTGACGTTAATTTTCTCACCCAATGCCGCTTCCCATGGCGTTATATTAACGGTTTGATAGACATCCGCACCTTCGACACGAATATTGGCCGCATGACGAATCTTAACCTTTAAGAATAAATCGCCATTTTTACCACTACCGCTACCAGCCGCGCCTTGCCCAGCTAGGCGAATCTGCTTGCCATCGGTAATGCCTTTAGGAATTTTAATTTTAAGGGTTTTATTTTCATACTCTACGCTACCGTTAGGCTGACGAACCGGCACGTTTAACTTGATACTATAGTCGTCGCCACTATAAACCGAGGCCAAATCAACGGTAATCTCTGCGTGCTGATCTTGACCTTTGCTATCTTGCGCACCAAAATCACCGTACTGCGTTTGACCGCCAGCTTGTCCACGCGCCCCGCGGCCAAAAGCAGAAAAAATATCATCGAAGCGAAAACCTCCGTCACCATAGGCTTCTCCTTCACTAAATTGACCTTTCATATCTTCCCAGCGTTGTCCACCGCCAGCCTGCCTATTAGAGCTGCCACCAAAACCACCGCCTTGACCGGCAAACGGATTGTTTAGCATCGCGTCATATTCAGCGCGCTTGTCTTTATCTCTGATGGTCTCGTAAGCGTTATTAATCTCAGCAATCTTATTATCAGCATCTGGATCGTCACTGACATCCGGATGAAATTGACGAACGAGCTTACGATATTTTTTCTTGATATCAGCGTCAGAGGCGTCTTTTTTGACCCCTAAAATGTCATAGTAGTTTTTCTCTGCCATATTGTTTTTCCTTATCGTATTTATTTCTAATAAATTCAGTTAATACCTAATATGGGGATAATGAGTCAATATTTCATTTTTTCGCTTGCTGCTGTAATTAATAAGGTGTTACCAGTAATGATGCCAAGCAAGACTCGCCGCTGAACTGTCTAAATCGCTTAAAGCCGCATTATTGGCATGTGTCACTACGATTCTGGCATCATTATTCTTTGATAACTGTTGACGTAATGTCAATTTGGTGAGAGCAATAGATGCACGACCCTCTCGTTTAGAAGCAATATAAGACCATTCAGCGCTTTGTTGGTCACGCTTAGCGCGCAAACCAAACTCGATACCGATATCGGCATGTCGGTCTTGATCGTGAACAGTCGCATTTACCATACCATAGCCAAGTAGGTGCTGACCAAATTTTGCACCCGCTCCCATGCCAGCTTGCGCATAAGGGCTGTGATGGTTACCTGTAAACAAGTCGGTGCGAGCACCTGTTTTTAATTGCCAAGATAATTTGGGCTCGCCTGATAACGGTTGTCTAAGGTCTTCAATTTGCTGCATGTCTAAAAAGACGAAGTCTGTCAGCGTCCACTTACTATCATCAAAATCATAACCCAAAGAGGCTTGTACTGCTTCAAACCGTTTATCAATATCAGTGTAAGCGTTGAGCGGATCTTTCACAAATAGTGATAGCCCTACCTCCGCTTTGTCATCATGTAAAATCACTTTAGTTTGCGTGGTTTTACTACTCAATGCCGGTGACGCTTTATTAGGCACAACCAGCTTAGCTAAACCGTTACTGGCTGGTAGCGTAAACCGTTGACTCAACAATTTGTTTTTTAATGCTTGCTGCTGTGGCGTATGCTCTTGTGATAGCTGATAGGTGCGATGCAAAATCAAAAAATCCAGCGCAAGCGCCCTATCATCGGCATTCAAAGTGGCAAGCGAAGTAGTATCCTCTGTACGAATGACACCATTAATAATACTTTGTATTGGCTTGGACAGTTGTACAAACTTCTCTCGCAGCTGCGTTTGCTCAGAAGGTAGATAACGTACCGAGGCTACTAATGGCGCTGTGCCATTATCGTGTTCTAACAACTGATCAAACACATAATCTGGTGCGTACCACGGGCCTATACGCTCAGTCATTTTTACATCGCTAATCAACTCTACTATCTCGCCTGAACGATAGCCACAATTTTGCTTGATGAAGTAATAATCAAATCGGGCTGATTTTGCTTCGTATAGATGGTAGTTCAATAACTGCGTTTCAAACGCTTCAAGATTGAGCGCATACTCCCACATATCTCGTTGCTCATTCTTAGAGTACACAGCATCTTGTTTAAAAAACTCTGTCTCCGAAAACCCAGCATCATACAGTCCAAACAGCCCTTTGATAGCATACAGTGCCCCATTTTCATTGGCTGGGATTCGCGCGCCAAAGTTATAGGAGTTATTGAGTAAATCCTCGCTTGAAAGCTCTCTCACTTCTTTAATAATACTGTCTTTATCATCTGTTGGCATACTGGTCTTCACCAATACATGACCGAACGAAGAGGCTGGATTTTTTAAGTAATTACTGACTAAGATTAGGCTTATCTCTTGGTTTGGATCTGGCAACTGTGCGCAGTTTTTGAAACTGATATTCAATTCAGGTAAATGGTGATTGAGCCATAAATATCTGGCTGGATATTTGCAAACAATGCTCTCGTTACTTGCCTGCTCTATCGTTGCCATAAGCTCTGCATAAGGATCGAAGTTGCGTTTTGAGCGTGGTTTTGGGTTGGTTAAATAGAAATTTGGTGAAACAACTTCAGCTTTGCCATTTTTATAGAATAATAAATGTTGCCACTGAGCCTGCTTAGCCAATGCTTTTAGCTTTTCGGGAGCGATAGCTAGGTCTTTATTATGCTTTCGTTTTGGCTCAAGTGTGTCTTTATCATTGAGCGGTTGTACGCCATGCTCTTCTGCTGGCGAAGTATCGAGTCCACTAACAAGCACGGGCATTTCAGCAGTTTCATTATTAATAAATGGATTACTGTCTTTTTCTTCAGTCACCACCGAATCTACGTTATAGATTTCGGCTGCATAAGCAGTTGAAACAGCAAAACAAGCCACGCACAAAAATATTTTTTGCATTTTTTCTCGACACCATAAACATATAAGCAATAAAAAACACGTAAGCACTAGGTTTACGTGTTTTTATCATTAAATAGTCAAGAGTTTAATAATTAAACCGATGACTTAATACTTCAATACTTCAATACTTACAAGCTTTAGATAGCACAGCTTGTTTTAACGATGCTGAATAGCGCTTCTGCGTTTTGATCTTGCGTAGCAGTACGATACGCAGCAGTCTGTGCATACTGACCATACTGTGCACGTACGCTAGCGGCTGAATCACAGTTAGCAACGCTTTGTAGTGCTGATAAATGAGCACCTTGGCCAGAAGCCAAATCTTTTTCAACACTTGGGAACGCTTCTTTAATCAAAACGGCCGCTCTAACATTACCACCTTGGCAAGTTTCAGGAGACATAGAGTCAGAAGTCGCAGCCGTAGTACCTAAATCCCAAGTCACGTTAGAGATGATCGCTAGGATAGGGCTAGAATTACCAAACAAAGCACCGCCAATGCCACACTGCTTGTAAATCTGCTCAATGGTGCGACCAGTGTCTGCTGACTTAAAGCTAGAACCAAGATCAGCATTAGCTGCGCCAAATGGAATCATAGCAATTACAACTGAAGCAATCGCAATTTTTTTCAACATAAAACTTCCTCAAAAGGGAATAAAAAGGGGGATAAAGAGACAAATTATCAATGCTTTTAATCAAACTTATTATAAATATTCATTCAAATATTATGAAATAATGTTTGATATTTTGTATTTTACAAAACTGTAAGAATATAGCAAGTTTTATTTACATAATTTTTTGCTTAATTTTTTATCACAACTATGACAGCGTTAAACCGTTCCGATAGAGTTAGCTAGAATCTAGCGGTAAGCGCCTTGTATAAGGGCTAAGCCTTAAGAAAATCTTGCTTGAACTGTTCCTAACACCCTTCTTAAAAAATTAATTCTTCTTTGAAATCAATACTTTATTTTGTATTTTTCTGGTCATTTAGTTGGTTTTCGATATGAAAATATTTGACCTTGGGAGTTCTTTCACAGAGCTGTAATAATCGGATAAGTTATTTCTTGTAAGATATTTTATATTATTTGTACTCACAGGGAGTATGGATAACATAGGCAAGGGTATCTGTCTATCTCATCAATAGAACACAGGTTTTAAATGTCTTATTTAATTAAGTCTTTGGTTATCACATTATCACTATTATTAAGCACCACCGTTTTTGCCGGAAACACCAGTTATTATGGTAGTAAGTTTCATGGTAAACGTACTGCTAGTGGTAGTATCTTCAATATGAACTCCCTAACCGCTGCGCATAAGACGCTGCCGTTTGGTACGAAGGTACAAGTGACCAACAAAAAGACAAAGCAGAGCGTGATCGTAAAAATTACGGATAGAGGACCTTTTATTAAAGGTCGAATTCTTGATTTATCGAAAGCCGCTGCGGGTCAAATAAACTGTCAGCTTTGTACGACCACCATGAAAATCCTCTCTTACGGGGATGGTAAATATCGTATGCAATAAGCGCATAAAATAAAAAAAAGGGAAGGCTTACGCCTTCCCTTTTTTTATGACTGACTGTTTATGGCCTGTTTTTTAATTGAACGATAACGTGATAAAACGGTGGGTTAGTTAGCCCTAGCTTGTTAGCTAATGTCTGCTTCCATTTCCTCTAACGTCGTCATCGCTAGCAATAATTTTTCTTCATTATCACTATGTTGCTGCTGTAACGCGGTTTGCTCATTAAGTAGCTTCATTAAATCAGACTTACGGCTTTCTTCATAAAACTCAGTATCGGCAAGCTTTGTCTCAAGGGTCGCTAACTTCTTATCAATATCAGCTAGGGCTTTTTCTGTATTTTCAATATCGCGGCGAATAGGCGCGGTCAACTTGCGTTGCTCAGCGGCTAATTTACGCTGGGCATCTTTACTAAGCGCAGGCTGAGACTCATTATTACCCACTTGCTTGCTCGCATGGCTGTCTGCTGAATTATCATTCGTTTCACGTGAAACAAACTTCTTACTCTCTTTTTTACTTTTTTTCTTACTGGTATTTTTATCTTGTGAGTTTTCTTGCTTACGTTTTTCAGCTAGCCATTTGCCATAGTCACTGATATCGCCATCGAACTCATCGATTTGCCCATCATGTACTAAAAACAGCTCATCACAGACGTTGGCAATCAACTCGCGGTCATGCGATACCAGTACCACTGCCCCTTCGAACCCTTGCAAAGCGATGGTCAACGCTTGACGCATTTGTAAATCTAGATGGTTAGTTGGCTCATCGAGTACCAGAACGTTTGGACGTTGCCAAACAATCAATGCTAGCGTTAAGCGCGCACGCTCACCACCTGAGAATAGCTCACTTGGGGTATCAATACGGTCGCCACGGAAATCAAAACTACCCAAAAACGATCTTAGCATCGCATCAGAAGTTTTACCTGCTAAACGACGCATCATCTCTATCGGGGTTGCCTTGGGATCAAGGATATCCATTTGATGCTGATTAAAGTAGCCAAGCTTTAGCGTGTCTGAAACATTATAACTGCCCGTTAATACGCCAAGCTCACCGACCAAGGCTTTAATCAGGGTCGATTTACCCGCGCCATTCATCCCTAGCAGACCGATACGAGTATCAGGCGTGACTTGTACATTGGCATTATAAAGTAGCGGAGTGTCGCTATAGCCAATATCTGCATCAGTCAACTCAATCAGCGGCGAGCTCATATTAGCAGGCTCATAAAAGCGGAACGAGAATGGATTGTCCGCCATCATCGGTGACAGCTCTGCCATACGTTCAAGCTGCTTGATACGGCTCTGCGCTTGCTTTGCTTTACTGGCCTTTGCACGAAAACGACGAATAAAGTCATCTAAATGCGCTTTCGTTGCTTCTTGCTTCTCAAAAGCTTGCTGCTGCTGTGCCATACGCTCATGACGGGTACGAATAAACTGCTGGTAGTTACCGGTATAAAGGGTAATTTTTTGTTGTTCAACATGCAAGATATGACCGACGGTATTATCTAAAAATGTTTGGTCATGCGAGATAACAATGACCAGACCAGTAAAGGCATTAATCCAAGTCTCAAGCCAAAGAATCGCGTCTAAGTCCAAATGGTTGGTTGGCTCATCGAGTAACATTAAATCAGCGCGGCTCATCAAGGTTTTAGCAAGGTTTAAACGCATGCGCCAGCCGCCCGAAAAGCCTTCTACCGGCAATTCATGCTGATTGGTATTAAAACCTAGACCTGCCATGATTTGTGCCGCTTTAGTCGGCGTACGATAACCATCAATTTCGTCAAACTGCTGATGCAGTATGCCAATCTGCTCGTCACTAACACTGCTCAAGTCATTCAAGGTAGCATTAATCTCGTACCACTGCTCATCACCGCTGAGTACATAATCAATCGCGGTCTGTGTGGTCGCGCCAACTTCCTGCGCCATGTGCGCCACATGCCAGCTATCAGGGATACTCACTTCACCTTTATCAAGCGTCACTTCGGTATCACCGGTACCCATTCGTGTCAACAATAAGGCAAACAAGGTCGATTTACCGGTACCGTTATTGCCCGTTAAGCCAACTTTATGGCCCGGATGTAGCTGGAAGCTTGCGCCCGCAAACAACTCACGACCATCACGGCGAACACCAACGTCTTTAAATTCGATCATATAATTTCTTCATCTCAGCGGTAATATAAAACATAAGGCAATAGGAAAAACACACGTCTGGCATGTTTACTGGCGGCTATTATTTCAAACGCCTAACCGATAGGCAAACAATTAAATAAGTATTTTAAATTCAATCCTTTATACTGCTAATTATTCTGTTCTATCAGTAAAGAATAAGTGACGCATGCTACCCTTATATAATAGCAAACGCTGCTGTCACCCTTGACAAATCAATCGTTACCCCAATTATGTTATACTAGCAAAACACTATTGACATCAGTCAGTTAAGTGCTAATAGCCTTAATGTTAGCCTAACGGCTATGCCACAGTCGCTAGCTAAAATAACCGCCACTCTCAATAATAGTACCGTCGCCTGTGATTCATTAGCAGCAGTCATTAAAAACTCCTGCTAACTCTGCATTATCCAGTATAAATAGACGACCTCGCATCAGTAAAAAATAATATCATTCGATTTTAGCAATTGAGGTAAATATGAACCAATTTGACCCAAGCTCAAGCCAACCCGTAGATCCAACGGTTTTAAATTTAACCGATAGCGCGGCGCAAAAAGTCCGTCGCTTGCGTGAAGAAGAAGGCGATAGCAACCTGATGCTACGCGTTTATGTGACCGGTGGCGGCTGCTCAGGCTTCTCTTACGGCTTTAACTTTGCTAACGAGCTCAATGAAGATGATGCCAATTTTGATAATAATGATGTGACATTAGTTGTCGATTCGCTAAGTTATCAGTACTTACAAGGCTCTACTGTTGATTATACCGAAGGGCTAGAGGGAGCACGCTTTGTGGTCACCAACCCCAATGCAACCACTACTTGTGGCTGTGGTTCGTCGTTTTCTATCTAAGTAAGTACTCATAGTCAAAACCGTTGATTTGAGAGCGGTCTATCGACGAGCTATTTATTTGAAAGCTCGTAACTTACTAGCGTCCTATAGTAGACAGCGAATCAGGTCTCGCAATGGCAACCCAAGGCTCTGATATTGACCTTGAACTTGCTTCTGCTGGCAACACTGATGTCTTGCGTTCTAAGCGTAAAGTGGCAGAATCTTTAGGTTTAAACGAAAGCATTGAAGATATTCTCATTACCCTTGGCAAGCAATAGCATTTGCTACGTCCATTGGTACGTAATGACAATTTATTTTTATACCTAGTACTTGATCGTCAAAAATCTAATCTTGCGATGGCACGCCATAATCTAAAAAGCTTTGAGACTGAACTAGAATTCTCATAAGCCAATGACGCATTGAAAACGGTTATTAATCATCATATGACTGATAAAAAACCACCATCCAGATTAACGATATTTAAAGCATCTACTTTATTAGTAGATGCTTTTTTTGTTTAAAGTAGTCCCTAAATGATGACTAAACCTCACATGCAAATGATGCGATAAGCCAATTTTTATCAGTCAAATAGCATCAAGTGAAGCTTACTGTATTTGTAATTGTACGTGGTTTTTAGACTGGCTTTGGGCTAAACTGACGTCATTATCTCACCCCTTTTTACGGTCGAATATCAACTTTGTTTCGAGCGACCATAATTAATAACAATAGATGACTATTATGAGTAATTTTGCGAGTAGCTTTGTCGATTTTGACATTCCAGGTTGGTTTGCTAGTGAGCATTTAACGGGCATGCTACGCGGTATCGAAAAAGAAGGGCTACGCGTTAAGCCTGATGGTTATTTGTCACAAACGCCGCATCCAGCCAAACTTGGCTCAAAGCTTACGCATCCGTTTATCACAACCGACTATTCAGAAAGCTTACTTGAGCTGATTACCGACCCTAAAACGTCGCCAAAAGAAACGCTTACCATGTTGCGCCAGTTGCACCTATTGGTCTATCAAGGTATGCCTGAAGATGAGCTGATGTGGCCATTATCCATGCCTTGTATGCTATCCGCGAATGATGAAGATATTCCACTGGCAGACTATGGCAGCTCTAATACCGGTAAATTAAAAACTTTGTATCGTAGTGGACTTGGTATCCGTTATGGTCGCCGAATGCAGACGATTGCTGGTCTACATTACAACCTATCGTTTGGCGATGATTTATTTTCAGCATGGCAAGCGCAAACGCCTACGGCACAAGCGCTAACTCTGACAGAGTTTAAAAACGATAAGTATTTGGGTCTTATTCGCAACTTTAAGCGTCTGACCAGTTTGGTACTTTACTTATTAGGAGCGAGTCCCAGTGTTTGCCCCTGCTTTGTCGCAGGGATTGACCATGATCTCGAACTGCTCAATGGATCAACCTATTATAAGCCAACCGCAACCAGCCTGCGTATGGGTAAACTTGGCTATACCAATAGCGTGCAAGAACACCTTGATATCCGTTATAACAATTTACCAGAGTATGTCAAAGGACTGCGCCGTGCGATTCAAACCCCGCATGAAAGCTTTGAGAAACTCGGTTTAGATGATGAGAATGGCAATCCTATTCAAATCAATAATCATATCTTACAAATAGAAAATGAATACTATAGCCCTATTCGCCCCAAGCAAATCGCCATGAGTGGCGAGACACCAACCGAAGCGCTTGAGCGTCGTGGTATTGCTTATGTTGAGTTTCGGGCGATTGATTTAGACCCTTATAGCGATATTGGTATTCGCCTATCTAGCGCCTGTTTTTTAGAAGTGATGGCGCTATATTGTCTATTAAGTGATTCGCCTGAATTGATGCCTGAGGAAGAAGAAGATCTGGCCATTAATCTGGAGCGTGTTGTCAATGAAGGTCGCCGTGAGAATTTGCAAATACTCAATAATAGCACTGAACAACCACTTGAGAGCTGGATGCTCATACATTTGAGCCGTATGCAACCCTTGGCAGCATTGCTTGACGCGCATTATGGCGGCAATGATTATCGTGCGGCCGTCGCCTTAATGCAAGGCAAAGCCGGTCACCCTGAATCGACCATATCTGCACAAGTAAACTCTGATAGTAAGCGTTTAGGCAGTTTATGGCAGCTAGGCTTTACACTGGCTCAGCAGCATCGCGACTCGCTATTACAGCAAACACTCAGTCCAAACACCCAAGCCAAATATGAAGTGCTGGCCGAAAAATCAATCTTACAACAAGCTGAGATGGAAGAAGCCGAAACAGAAGATTTTATGGAATTCTTAAAACAATATCGCTAATTCATCACCAATTTTTCCATTCATCCATAAGTATTTTATAAGAGTATTCGCCCCATGCTACAGCTGACCACTTACCGCAATCTGCAAGTTTTTTTAGTGATAATGGCCGTGATAGGTATGAGTTTTGCGCTGTTTTTCCTGCAGCGTTATATGGGATTTTCACCTTGTCCGCTTTGCATTTTTCAGCGTATTGGGCTCATGGTAATGGGCGGCTTTGCTTTAATTGCCGCTTTATTTAATCCTAAATCCATGGTCGTCAGATTACTATTATGGCTTGGTAGTCTGGCAGGTATTGGTTGGGCAGCGGCAGTAGCAGGGCGCCACGTTTGGCTACAACATTTGCCTGCCAATCAAGTTCCTTCATGTGGTCCAGGTTTGGATTATTGGCTCGATACCTTACCAATGCAGCAAGTATTAACAGAAGTGTTTGCCGGCTCTGGTGAATGCGCTTCTATCGAATGGACATTTTTGGGATTGAGTATCCCTGAGCAGTCCTTGATTCTGTTTAGCATCCTGATACTGGCTCACCTGCTGATATTATGGCGTATCGTGCGACCTGTTCCTAACCGTCACGCTTAATAAACGGCTGATGGTTATATCACTTTTGTGCTTCATAAGCGCTCATTGGTTAAAACCTTTCAAAACGATACCGTCCTTCTTAACACATAATTTAACGAAGTCAGGCTCGCACAGTTTACTTATTATCGTTAAGCTAGTCATTATCATGATTGTTTATCACAGCCTTAGGTCATGCATAATGCTGACAACATTTAAAAATACTATTTAAAAACTGTTTTTTGGTATCACTATGACATATCTTTCACCCGTCTCCTTATCTACTGTTACCGTCATCAGACGCTGTATGCGCCCACTATTGGCGGTGCCAGTATGTATACTGCTCATGAGCTGCGACAGTGCTTCATCTTCTACTAATAATAAGATGACTCAAGGTGCAACGATTAACAGTACACAGAATACTGACGTGGAAGATGATGATACTGTTTCACAAAAGAGCGATGCTAAAAATTTAGCGGATGCAGTAAGTAATCAAGAACAATCGCTCATTGCCACTGCCAACCCAAACGCGAGGTCGCATAACTCACCGATGATTTCAGCATTGAATAGCGACAGTATGCTGCAAGCCACATTAATGGGCGATTATGGTGGCATCGTGCCGTGCTCATCTTGCGAAAGCATCAATATCACTTTAAATTTATTTGCTGATGGTTCTGTACTAAAAACCAGTGTCTTAAACGATGCTGAAGCGCAGCAGCCAACCTCAGTCGAATCCGGTGTATATCGTCAAGACAATGATATGATTACGATTGTTTATGAGAGTAAAGATATTGAAACTTATCATATCCAAGACAATCATTTAGTAATGATGAATGAGGACAAAAACCCTGATGAAGACTACACGTTGTCTCGTATATAAAGACACGCGTCAATAAAACAGGTTATAACCTATATAGATGTTATAGCCTATATAAATAGTATAAGCATGAATAAGACTGTTTTACAAATTGCAAAACGCCTACTTGTTAGGCGTTTTTTATTGGTCAACGAACAGCGTTTACTTTACAATGAGCGCTGGTCTGCCACACTACGATATTAGTCACTATTGGCAACTGTTTATCAAAAATATAAGCCCGTACTAAACATAGCTGAATCAGTCTTAGCTTTATTATTAGGTAATGCTAAGTATGTAAATCTCTATATTTTACCGGCTAATTTTAGATTTTTATTCCTTTTATTTAAGCTCGTATGGAACGTCTATGCATATTCATATTCTTGGTATTTGTGGTACTTTTATGGGCTCGCTGGCATTGCTGGCGCGGGCGCTTGGACATACAGTCACGGGCTCAGATGCCAACATTTACCCTCCTATGTCTACCCAACTTGAACATGCGGGCGTCACTATTGAAGAAGGCTACCTGATAGAGCATTTGCAGCCTGCGCCGGACTTAGTGGTTGTCGGTAACGCGATGAAGCGTGGCATGGATGTGATTGAATATATGCTTGATACGGGTCTGCGCTACACCTCCGGACCACAGTTTTTATCTGAGCAGGTATTGCAGTCGCGTCATGTCATCGCGGTGGCAGGTACTCACGGTAAGACGACAACGACGACTATGCTCGCTTGGATACTGCATTATGCCGGTATTGATACTGGGTTTTTGATCGGCGGCGTGCCATTGGTCGATACCCCTGATGAGCATTTGCAGCATGTTTTTGCTCATAGCAGTTATTTAGGGGCAGAAAAAGATCCTAATGACTCAGCAAACACAGGCTATTTCGTCATCGAAGCAGACGAATATGATTCTGCGTTTTTTGATAAACGCTCAAAGTTCGTTCATTATCGCCCGCGTACGGCGATTTTAAATAACCTTGAATTTGATCACGCAGATATTTTTGCAGATTTAAATGCCATTCAAACCCAATTTCATCATATGGTGCGCATGATTCCAAGCACGGGTAAAATCATCATGCCAGCAGCAACCATTAGCCTAGAAGACACTTTGGCAAAAGGTGTTTGGACGCCCATTTGGCGTACAGCGGTTATCGGTTCAGATTTGGCTAAAGCTAATACTTTGGTTAACGCTGATATACAAGATAGCCAACCAGAAAATAGCAGCGACTGGCAAGCTAATCTCATGAGCGCAGACGGTAGCCAGTTTACTGTGAGCTTTAATGATGATAATGATGCAACGGCGCTGGTAGATTGGTCGATGAGCGGTGTGCATAACGTCAATAATGCGCTTGTTGCGGTAGCTGCTGCTTATAATGTTGGGGTTGACGTTAAAACTGCTTGCGCTGCCTTATCAGACTTCGCGGGTATTAAGCGCCGGATGGAGCTGATTGGTGATGTGAACGATATCTTAGTGTTTGATGATTTTGCTCATCACCCAACCGCCATTACCACCACGCTAGATGGTGCTAAGAAAAAGCTGGCGGGCAGACGCATTTGGGCCATCATTGAGCCGCGTAGTAACACCATGAAGATGGGTATCCATCAAGATAGCCTAGCCGAGTCTGCTGCCCTCGCCGACTATACATTATGGTATGAGCCTACTGGTCTAGAATGGGGTTTAAAGGAAGTCATCGAACATGCCAATGCCAAAAACCCCAATATTGGCAGCCAACAAGTCCTCTCTAGTGTCGATGCCATTATTGAGCATATTAGCAGCCATGCAAAAGCGGGCGATGCGATTGTCATTATGTCTAATGGTGGCTTTGAAGGGATTCACCAACGTCTATTAGCAGTCTTAAATGGCAAATAGTCTGGCTAAATAAAAGCTGCTTAAAAAATTTAAAATTGAAGCGTAGTATCGTTGTTGACGAGCTACGCTTTTTTATTTTATCGTCTATGTTTTATAGTTTCTAACGTTAATTTTAATTTGTGCTAGCCATTTATCCTTAACGGCGTTTGCGACTCTCCTACCTTTGTAACCTCCCGTTTACCTATCTCCTCTGCTAAATAGCAAATATGGCATTTTTCTCACATAGCGCATACACAGATAACATTTTTTGCTTATTTTTCAACCTAAAGAGTGACTACAATGAATCCATCACAATAAGTAAACCATTATAAATTAAAACATTTTAGGAGAGTGAATATGAGCTTTATTTGGATGATTATCGTCGGTTTGGTCGCAGGTTTATTAGCACGTGCCATTAAACCAGGCAGTGACCCTATGGGTTGGATTATGACGATCGTATTGGGTATCGTTGGTGCGATGCTTGGTGGTTTTGTTGCTGGTTTAATCGGTATCAATGCTGACGGTGGCTTTACTGGTCTTATCTTCTCAGTAATCGGCGCGATTATCTTACTGTTCATCTATGAGATGATTATGAGTAAACGCCGCATATAATTGAGCCTACCTCAATGGATGTCATATAAAAGAAAGGCCTTGCTTATTTGTGAGGCCTTTTTTCCTGTTCTATTGAAATTCTCATCTTAGTTTTTTAGAATCATGAAAAGTGATAATTGCGGGAAAGTATTGATAAGCATTACTTTTGCCCCCATTTATCTTATAATATCAAACCTATTTTATCTTTATCATTGAGGTGAGCCTTATGGCATTACTCCCTATTTTAAGCTATCCCGACCCGCGCTTGCGCACGATTGCAACGCCTGTCAAGGAAGTCACTGCTGAAATCAAAACCTTAATCACCGATATGATTGAGACGATGTATGATGCGCAAGGCATTGGTCTGGCTGCCAGTCAAGTTGATCGCCACATTCAGCTCATCGTTATGGATTTATCAGAAGATAAAGATAGCCCAAGGGTGTTTATCAATCCGAAAGTGACGCCATTAGTCGAAGAGAAACAACCCTATGAAGAAGGTTGTCTATCGGTACCGGATGTCTATGATAAAGTTGAGCGTCCAAACAAAGTACGTATAGAAGCACTTGATCAAGATGGCAATGCGATTGATGAAGAGGTAGAAGGCTTACTTGCGGTATGTATTCAACATGAGATGGATCATCTAAACGGGGTAATATTCGTCGATTATTTATCAAACCTTAAGCAAACCCGCGCTCGTGATAAAGTCCGTAAAGTGCTAAAAATACGCGAAAAACAAGAAGCGGATAAGCAGCCACAAGCGACGACTGTTTAATACCAGTCGTATTAATACCACCTGCATTCGTTATCTACCTATTTTATTGTTTTTATTAAGGGTTACCTAGCATGACCATGATCAAAATTGACCAATATTTTGACCCTGCCAGCTGGCAGAAATTCACTCAAGCTGCTGAAGGTCGTGAAACCCCTTTCTTAGTCGTTGACCTTAGCCGTATCAAAAGCAAATATAATGAAATGGTTGGACTTTTTCCTGAGGCAAAGATTCATTATGCAATGAAAGCCAGTCCTGCCGTTGAGGTGATTAACTTACTTGCCGAGCTAGGATCAAACTTTGACTGTGCATCGATTTATGAGCTCGACCGTGTGCTTGATTGCGCTGTCGATGCCAATCGTATTTCTTATGGTAATACCATTAAAAAAGCACAACATGTCAAATACGCTTATGAGAAAGGCGTGCGATTGTATGCGACCGACTCAGAAGCTGACCTTAAAAACATTGCTACCTATGCGCCCGGCTCTAATGTGTTCGTACGCATTTTGGTAGAAGGTTCGGACACTGCTGAATGGCCGCTGTCGCGCAAGTTTGGTTGTGATCCTGCTATGGCGACTAATTTGCTGATTCAAGCGCGTGACTTGGGCTTAGTACCTTATGGCGTCTCGTTTCATGTCGGCAGTCAGCAAAAATCTGTTGCGGTATGGAATGACGCCTTGATGACGGTTAAAAATATATTTGAGCAGCTGCTAAACGAGCAAGGTATCAAGCTGCAAATGATTAACTTAGGTGGTGGCTTCCCTGCTAGATACTTAAGTCAAGTCAATCCGATTAAGGAATATGCTGAAGCGGTAAAGCAGTATTTAGTGGATAGTTATGGTGTTGACGATATGCCGGAGATTATCTTGGAGCCGGGTCGCTCATTGGCGGCAAGCTCAGGGGTTTTGGTCAGTGAGGTCGTGCTGATTTCACGCAAGTCGCATGACGATACCACGCGCTGGGTTTATACCGATGTGGGCTTATTTCAAGGCTTAATCGAAACCTTGGGTGAAGCCATTAAATATCCGGTTTATACGCCTAAAATGGAAACGTCAACCAATGCAGGCAGGGTAGTATTGGCGGGTCCAACCTGTGATTCGGCCGATATTATGTATGAAGAAACCGACTATCAGCTACCAGAAGAGCTTGAGATTGGTGATAAGATATTTTGGTTAGCCACTGGCGCTTATACTAACTCTTATTCGTCAATTGAGTTCAATGGTTTTCCGCCTTTAGAAGTAGTTTATGTTGACTAGATTTTAATAAATAGTCGTTAATATAACAAGCGCGGTATTGTGAATAACAATGCCGCGCTTTTTTATGCTTATCCTTCTATAGTAGATTCATTTTAAAAACGATGCAGTGCTATTGGCTATAAATTTTTCTTGCTTGCTGTGCCTACGCAGACAGAGGCTGCAAAAAAATCATACCAGCAGTACCCTAGCGTTTTTAAGGTATTTTGACGATAGCTTACTGTACCAATAGTGAAATAGGCACGCTATTACTACTATTATTTGTGCGGTTACTCCCATAACTTGAGCTTTGGTTTTGACCGTTTTGAGAGATTTGTCCGATAGTCACCCACTGCCCGCGCGGTACGATAATCGTGCTGTCGAGCCTTTGACCTTTAACGCCACTATTATCATTCTGGCGATAAAGTGAATTGGAACGCACTAGCTTTTCTTCGACTTGTGATAATTTTACCTCAACTTGTCCATTAGGTAACAGTCTAGGCGTCACCGCTATGCCTTGCGTCGTTGGCAGTAGTATCTGCTGCTGAATAATAATCTGTCCCGATGGTCGATTATAGGTAGGATAACTATTGGCAGTATAGGTTTGGTTTAGTGAATAAAGCGTACTTGTACTAATGCTGGCAGCGCTACCAGACAAGGTTTGCACTTGGTATAAATTACTGCTTTGCTGCTGGCTATTGCGCTGATTGATAACACCTGACCCTTGAATACCGCGGTTGGTAATAATCACCTGACCTTGCTGGATATTACCTTGGCTACTGCTATTATTGCCGACACGCACAGAAACCGTTAACGCTTGCGGCTGACGGTCAATCTGTGTCAATAGCTGTTGTACCGCCTGATAATTGGCAGCACTGGTGCGAAGTACTAGCTTATCTTGATAAATGGCGACCGTACCGCCGTCACGGCTGTTATTTAATTGCTGACGAACGGCTGGTAATAAGCCTTCACCACCATAAGTATGAATAACATAAGTTTCATAACTGCTTTGATTGTTGGCAGCTTGTACTGCTAACGGTAGGAGAGTCAGAGTTAACACAAAAGCTGTTTGGCGCGCGTAGTTAGCACTTCTGACTGTAATGACAGCCCGACTAAATACTGCTATCAGATTATATCCAAACTTATCCATATCTGACTCCTAGCCGTAATCAATAATTAAAAAGCCCTTCATTTAAACCTAAAACGTCTTGCATATTGTATTGCCCAGCGGACTGCTGAACGATCCAAGTAGCGGCGCGCACTGCACCAGCCGCAAAGGTCATGCGTGCACGGGCGCGATGGGTAATCTCAACCACTTCGCCATCGGCAATAAACATCACGGTATGATCGCCAATGATTTCACCGCCACGAATCGCATGAATACCAATCGTGCCTGCTTCGCGCTCTCCAGTCTGTCCTTCACGGCCATAAACGGCGACGTCTTTTAGGTTCTGTCCACGTGCTTCTGCCACTGCCTCTGCCATCATATAAGCTGTACCGGATGGGGCATCGATTTTATGCTTATGATGCGCTTCGATGATTTCTACATCTGCCTCAATGCCAAAGGCTTTAGCAGCCATACCTAGCAATTTTAATGACAGATTAACGCCTGTTGAATAGTTACCCGCGTAAACGATAGCAACCTGCTCACTTGCTTTTGCCAGTACTTGCTCTTGCTGCTCATTAAATCCTGTCGTACCGATGACCATCGCGACGTTATTTGCCGCGCAAATCTGCATATTTTGTTCAGTAGCATCAGGCAAGCTAAAGTCAATCAATACGTCGATATCATTGATAACTGCTTTTAGGTCATCAACAATCTGTACCTCTAAGCGTCCAATAGCAGCGACTTCTCCCGCGTCTGCTCCGACAAGGCTTGAGCCTTGACGCTCAATCGCAGCGTTAAGTGTCGTTTGTGGATTGTCTTGTATCGCCTCGATAAGCATACGACCCATACGCCCGCCTGCACCGATGACACCGACCTTAATCATTTTTTTATTCTCTTTCTGACTCATATCATTACCCTAAATATTTTATTTTTGATCCGCTGTTTTTAAAATTATCCCGCTAAGTTTAGCAAATATAATGTATGAATGGTTTTTTATACCACTAACAAAAAGCCCTGTTGTTTCACGTGAAACAACAGGGCTTTAGATAACTTAGCAAATCAAATAAGTTAAATTATCAATCAAACAATTCGCCTATCTTTTTAAAGAAAGATTTTTTATGTGGCGACTGCTGATGCTTGCTATCACCATCCAGCGTATCTTGAAACTGACGTAGCAAGTCTTTTTGCTCACGGTTTAGATTCACAGGCGTCTCGATGACTACACGGCAAATCAAATCGCCTTTCATCGTGGTACGTACTGGCGTCACGCCTCTACCGCGCACACGTAGCAGCTTGCCACTTTGCGTACCTTCAGCAACCTTAATTTTTACTTTGCCATCTAAGGTTGGAATTTCAACTTCTTTACCCAATGCGGCATCGGTAATGCTAACCGGTACATCCATATATAGATCTGCACCTTGACGGGTAAAGACGTTGTGCGGTTTGACACGTACTTCGACGTATAAATCGCCGTTTTGTACGCCAGCGCCGCCCGCTTCGCCTTCTCCTGCTAAGCGCACGCGATCACCATCATCAACACCCGCTGGGATAGAAACTTCTAGCGTACGTGACTTGTCTTTGACGCCATTACCGTGACAGTCAGAACAAGGGTTTTTGATTTGTTTGCCAGTACCGCCACAATGTGGGCAGGCTTGTTGAACGGCAAAGAAGCCTTGCTGCATGCGCACTTGACCTTGACCATGACAGGTTTGACAAGTCACAATATCAGAGGCGTTTTTTGCGCCCTTACCATTACAGGTATCACAAGGCGCAGGTGCAGTAAAGCTGATTTCTTTTTTGCAGCCGCGTACTGCTTCTTCTAAGGTCAGCTCAATTACATAACGCAGGTCTGAGCCGCGACGCGAACGTCCACCGCCGCCGCCACGTGATTGACCAAAGATATCGCCAAAGTTACCAAAGATGTCGCCAAAAATATCTTGGAAATTGCCGCTACCACCACCGCCGAAACCGCCACCGCCCATGCCGTTTTCAAAGGCTGAATGACCCATACGGTCATAAGCAGAGCGCTTTTCTTCGTTGCTCAGTACTTCATAAGCCATCGACGCTTCTTTAAACTTCTCTTCGGCATCAGGATCGTCAGAGTTACGGTCTGGATGGTATTTCATGGCAAGCTTGCGGTAGGCTCGCTTGATTTCCTTGGTTTCAACGGTCTTACTGACACCTAATACTTCATAAAAATCGCGCTTACTCATGAGCTCTCCTATCGTCTTTACAGTCCACCACTCGGTCGATTCATCAACCCGATTCATTAATACATTTCATCAACGCTAGTTAACGAACGATTATCTTAATATCGTCCATCATCGTACCCAAAGGTTTCACATGAAACATAGCGGAGTATAAAGGACAGAGATGGTAATCGTATGAATCTTACAAGCAATATGGTGGGATGCTGCTTAGCCAAATCAATTATTAAAAGTTTGCGCTATTTATGGAGATGGCAGCGTCGTATATCAAGCTTTGAGGTATGGAAAGTATAAATTAGGGAGTTTTGTATATATTAAAAAGGTTTTGTTAAGGAATCAACAAAGGTTTTCATACCCTTATCAGGGTTAGCCATGCTAGTATTTATCGCCATATCCACGTATGTCTAAACTCTGTTTTCAGAGTTATATTAATAACCATTAAGTTTGTAATAAGGTATCGATTTTTATGAAAAAGCTGATTGTTTTATTAATTGTTATTGCAGTCACTGTCTATGCAGGCTCGCCTTATTACAGCGCTTATCAGCTTAAAAATGCCTATGATGCCAAAGACGGTGCCACTATCGCAGCGGCTATTGACTATGAACGAGTGCGCCCGAGTATTCAAAACCAACTAACCAGTCAATTTGCCGTGACCATGACCAAATATCCATTGGTCGCTGAGCTTGGCGGCGAGCCATTAAAAGAGGCGGCAAACGGCTTTATCACGCAAGCGGTCGCTGGTGCTATCACGCCGAAAAACATCGAAAAAGTCATCAACACCCAAGGTCAAGCCAATACCGCCACCAAAGAGCTGGCCGCAGCATGGGCAATCGCTAGTAACCAAGTCGACTTAAAAAACCTGATTCAAAACTTAATCATCCAGCGCGGTGATATCGATGCGGTGGTGAAAAATCAGATGCAGCAAATTATGGAAAAACAAGCGGATGAGCTTGAAAAGCAAGCTGCGCAAGGCTCTGATAGTGAAAAACCAAAGCTGAGCTATTGCGGTATTAATTGCTTTAATATTAGCGGGCAAGTGAAAGGCTATCCGCTTACCATA
>NZ_NEXU01000087.1:0-20385 GCF_002224105.1 Psychrobacter sp. DAB_AL32B
TTACCGTCACGCCTTTGGCATTCAGCTCGGTAGCTGTTGATGTAGACGGCGGCAGTAAGGACAATTGACATCAGTGGCCACGTAAATAACCGCTCTTTCAGGACTAGTGGCGGGATAATTGATTAACTGCTTATCATCCAAAGTAGCAAAAACAGACTGATTTTTTTGCTTTTCAAATGTTTCATCGAGCCCAATAAACTGACCGTTTTCGATAACTGATATCTCACTGTCGGTGATGTACTGGGCGTCATCTGATAACAAGAACGGCACGCCTTCTAATGTTGCACCCCAAATGACACCTGGCACTGCGGTATAAAAGAAGGGCGTTTTTGCACTCATGTTTTTGAGCGCATCCATATTTGCCAGTATGGCAGATTTGACACTGGCACTGACAGGCTTACCTATTTGCGCACGATTACTACGCGGCGCTACTTTAGTCACCACCCGCTTACTTGGGTTCTTTTGAAGCTCGCCTTGAATGACATATTTACCATCTTTAGTGATATGTAACGGTAACTGTTCCGCTAAATTGACTTGATACATATTGGGTAATTTAGAGGGTACAATCGAGGTTATCTGCGTTTTGATACCCGCTTGAGTCAGTAATTGGCGCAAACGGCTATCAACAGACTTACTGACTGTGCCAATAGCTTGCGTATTCTGGCTGGTTTGGCTTGCGGTTTTATTGGTCATGTCGGTAGTGCTCGGCTGCGCACAGGCAGTGGTTGCCAACAACATAACACCAATCAAACTTGCAGCTTTTAATACAGGGAGTTTCACAGAGACAGTCCTATCTGGTTTTTAATAACGACCGTTATTTAATAATACGTGGTTAATAAGGAAAACTTTAAATAACGATAACTATATTATGTAAAAATGTAGATTAAAAAGATAAGCAGACTGTAGCATATGAACGGATTTTTTAAAGTCTTAACGACCCAATTTTGCAAAATTGCTACTGAGCTTTAAGAGATAGGCAACACAGGCAGCCCTTAATACTAACTGACAGAAACAACTGAGAGCAATAACTAACAGAACTAGCAGACCGCAAAAAGCAGCGCACTTTTTAGTGGCTGCTGATGTTGGAAGCTGATGTCAAAACAATGTTTTTAGAGGATTTGTTTTTAGAAGATTGTTTTTAGAGGATTACTTTAGAATTTAATAGGGCATAAACTTAAAACTTGGCTACTTCTTCAGGTGTTAAGAAGCGACTGTCGCCTTTCTCTAAGCCGTTTAAATTGATATGACCGACACTGGCACGATGCAGCTCAACCACTCTATTACCAAAATAGCCCATCATACGTTTAACTTGATGATATTTACCTTGCTCTAACGTCAAGCGTGCATGAGTCTCGTCAATGAACTCAAGGGTCGCAGGCTTCGTTTCTTCATGATCACCTTCTAATAAAACCCCTTCAGCCACTTCTTTGATAGCATTGGCTTGTGCTGCACTATCCATAGCATCCGCTAGCGTCAGCTCGTAGATTTTGGCATGTTCGTGCTTAGGGCTAGTCACGCGATGTAGCCAGCCGCCATCATCACTGATGAGCAATGCGCCAGTCGTATCGACATCAAGACGCCCAGCAATACGTAAGCTACCAAGTTCTGGAACCGCAATGAGGTCGGTAACGATTGGGTATTCTTTGGCTTTTAAGGTACATTCAAAGCCTTCAGGTTTATGAAGTAGGATATAGCGATTGCCGGTCGCAACCGATAATGGCTCGCCTGCCCATTGTACATCGTCATTGACGATATCGACATGTACACCTGGATCTTTGATGACCTGCTCGTTTACGGTAACTTCACCAGCGTGCAGAATCTTCTTTGATTCTTTACGCGATAGTTCAGTGGCTTTACTCAGAAATTTATCTAGACGCATATATTGCCTACCATCCGTTTTGGGATACTCACTCTCAATCAAAGACCAACGACGCATGCACTCGCACGTTTGTTGTTGGCTATCTTCAATGGTTAGAAGTGGTACTATAATGAAAAATGAAATTTACACTGCGCCAAATACGGACAACAGTGAAAGTGAGACAAGTTTACCATATCCAACCTAGACCTGATGAAATATGAGCTATCAAACATTAAAACGTGCCGTCACTGCGCGCTTAGAAATTAAAAAATCTGAGTTTATAGCTTACGCTTATCCAGTAACCTCGCGTGAGCAGGCGATGTTTCACGTGGAACAACTACGTGAGCAGTATGCCGATGCCCGTCATCATTGCTGGGCATATATTATTGGTGACCCTAATAATACTACCAGTGCAGGCTTTGACGATGATGGCGAACCAAATGGAACAGCAGGACGACCGATATTAAATGTACTGCAACATAAAGCTATTGGTAATATTATTATTATAGTGGTGCGTTATTTTGGTGGTATCAAGCTCGGTGCTGGCGGTTTGACTCGTGCTTATGCTGGCTCAGCGCAAGCGGCAGTCGATGAGATGACGTTAAGTCCTTATGTGCCAATGATACAAGTAAAGATATTGGCAGAATTCGCCACCGAAGCCCAATGCCGCTATGTGGTTGAGAGTTTAAACGGCAGCATTGATGAGGTTGATTATAGTAAGCAAGTCACCTTGACCGTGACGCTTGCGGAAGCAGATGTCAACAATCTAAAAGAACGCCTTGCAATGGATGGGCGCGTATTAGAGTCGCCGTAACTCATGAATATTTTGAGTAACCATTCGTTCACTGAGCGTTCACTGAAAGTCATTGGTTTTGATAACTACCATCGGTATGATAAAGCACTGATTTTTATAACAACTCATATAAGACTGACCTATGCCAACTTCAAAGCCGACCAAACCATTCTCACCAGCTCCTTTTAAACCGCCATTTTGGCTATCTAATCCGCATCTGCAAAGTATCCTAACTAAGTTTTTTGCGCCAAAAGCGCCCAATTATCGCCGCGTGATTAAGCAAGACTCGCTCGGTGAAACAGATATCGCTTATGATTTTTATGATGCCTATCCTGTCGAGCATACAGAAAATGGGGCGCTTGAACAAACGCCATTGATTGTACTATTTCATGGCATGGAAGGTAGCAGTGACAGTCATTATGCACGCGCTTTGGCTTATCAGATGCATGCGCAAGGCTGGCATTTTGTGGTCGCCCACTTTCGCAGTTGTGGCGGCATTCCAGCTAATGGCAGGGTGTTTTATAACGCTGGTGACACGGAAGAAGTGCATCATATGTTAGAAAATTTGCGGGAGCATTATGCTCATATTTATGGCGTTGGGGTATCACTTGGCGGTAATGCACTGGCAAAATATATGGGCGAATACGGCGATAAGGCGTTATGCGAAGGCGCAGCAGTGATTTCTGCACCCGTCGATATGTCATCTGCTGCTATTACTATGCACAGCTTTTTGAGTCATCGCATCTATACACCGTATCTGCTCAACCCTATTATCAAAAAAGCACTGGCTAATGATTTGAGTCAAGATGAAATCAACTCTATCAAAGCCGCCAATCGCATCAGTGATTTTGATGATATTTTTACCGCGCCGCGTCATGGCTATCGCTCTAAAAACGATTATTATCATTCATCCTCTGCCCTACCTTATTTAAGAGATGTCACCCATCCGCTGCTATTAATTACCGCCAAAGACGATCCCTTTATTGGTTTTACCGCCACGCCAAACGATGTCTCTGAGTGTGTCACTATTTTGGATACCGAACATGGTGGTCATGTCGGTTATTTGCGTTATCGCTCGGATAAAGACAAGTCACCTCATCTTTATAAAAAATCAAGATTTGATATTAATTGGATACCTGAAACTGTTAGCGCTTATTTTAACCATATTGGCGTGTCGTCTAATAAATAATAATTTG
Source organism: Psychrobacter sp. DAB_AL32B (assembly GCF_002224105.1). Classification (NCBI taxonomy): domain Bacteria; kingdom Pseudomonadati; phylum Pseudomonadota; class Gammaproteobacteria; order Moraxellales; family Moraxellaceae; genus Psychrobacter; species Psychrobacter sp. DAB_AL32B. The sequence goes on from NZ_NEXU01000087.1 coordinate 3,848, forward strand.
ACCAGCCTTAAACCTATTTTCTAACCTTTTTGAGATTGTTCTATGTATCCATTTATCCGTTATGCCAGCACCATCGCTCATGCCGCGCTACAAGTAAAAAAAGGCAATACATTAACGTTTAAAGATACCAGTGAAATTACTTTTCGCTGCCGTTTATCAGATATTGATAATTTTTTAGAGATGAATAATGGTCGCGTCTTCACACTTTATGACATGGGGCGTACCGACTTTGCGGTGCGTAGCGGACTTGGTAAACAGCTGCTAAAACAGCGTTGGGGTCTGGTGGTCGCTGGCAGTACCATCCAATATCGCAGGCGGATCCGCGCTTTTGAAAAAGTCACTATGAAAACCAAAATCGTCGCTTTTGATGAGCGCTGGATATATATTGAACAATCAATGTGGGTCAAAGGCAAGCCTTGCTCGTCTGCCCTATTGCGCACTGGCGTCACCGAGGGTGGTAAAGTCATTGAGACCGCTCGTGTATTGGCAGCTTTGGGTCAATCTGATTGGGCGCTACCACCGAGCGGCTATGTAGAAGAATGGATTGTCAGTGATGCGGATCGTCCATGGCCACCGAAGGATTAAGTTGAGAAATCAACTAGAATTGAAGCTTGAGCAGTAGCGTGGGTGCTAACCTACGGAGTAATTTTGTAGGTTAGGTTGGCGAATGCGTAAATCACTATTAAAGAAATTTATTTTATGATTTATATAGTCAATTCTAAATAAAAAAGATACATGATGTTTTTACGCGAAACTGGAATAAATTTTTCTGGCTTGCTGTGCCTACGCCGACAGAGGCTGCGAAAAATCCATTTCAGTTCCGCTGTATCGTTTTTATACTGAACTCACTATAGTCACCTATACGCTAAATAAGATCTGCAAAATCCATATCATCTTTCTCTGCCTTGTCAATAAAAGCTTTAGTTTTTTTGATTTCTTCAAGTAAAGTATTTTTGTATAAGTTAGCTATATTTAGCACATCATCATATATTTCTTGAGTAAAATTCTGTGGTAATTCTTCTGTTAGTGATAATTCAAAATATTTTACACCTTCTATCGTATCAACTACTGGCAATGTATCTTTGTCAACATTTTTAGCAGCTTTGTAAAGAATGCTATGCAAATCTATTAAAAATCTTTCCTCAAAAGAAGATAGCTTACTAAAATTATCACTAAATTTTGTTTGTGAACTATGGTTGTTATCACTTATTATTATCTTTGAAAATGAACTTCTAATAAATGATAAATAAAGACTATTATCGTTTGAATAATCTAGCAAGCTATTAATTTTAGAAAGCAAAGGTAAGTGATAAAGTTTATTAAAGTTTAGCTCATCCATCTCTTCTAATAAAGATAAAAAATTTCCTGATTCAATGAATGCTTTGTTTTTTTCCAATCTTTTTAGTATTTTCTCATACACTTTTTCTTTACCTTGCAAAGTCATTTGTTTAACAAATAATGAGGCAAAATATTCTTGTAAGGAGCGATGAGCAAAAGAATACAGACCATTATCTTCAATCCATAATGAAACTGCTGAGCTCAAATCTTTCAAAAACTTTTTATTTTCAAAATTAATTTCACTTTTGTTTTTGATAATTTTGAATTTTTCAAATATGAAATCCGTATCCCAATTAAACTTACTTTCAAAATAAGAGAGATAACAGAATAATTGTAATACTGTTTCAAACTCCTCTTGGACTAGCCCAGACTGTTTTTGTCGAATATAACCTACTTTAGTTTGGCTGTCGTGTTCTGAAAATAATGCTTGAATAACCCTTCGGTAAAAAATATGTTTCTTAGCTGGTATATCTGCATTAGATTTAAAGGTGAGAATATACAACGATAGCAGTAAGGGGTTTGTTAAAAAGCTATTAATATGTCCACTACCATTTGTAATTATAGATTCATTTATTTTATTTCTAAGCTCAACCTCATCTCGTAATTGTGCATCTACAAAACCTGAGATTTCACCGTCTTCCATAGAAAGCTCTTTCACATAGTAATTATGAAATTGCTGTAGTTGCTCAATACCTGAGTAAGGTCTAGTGGTTAATATGAATTTATTTTTAGGATATTTATTGCTAAACTCACTTAAGTTTTGAACGATATCAGACTTAACTTCCACGTTTAGTTCGTCATAACCATCTAAGAAAAATATGAACTTACCCTTCTCAAAGATTCTTTCTAAAATCTTAGGATTTTCAGCGATACAATCTTCTAATACTTTAGTTTTAATATATTCTTGTAGACTGTTTTCATTATTATTTAAATATCGTAATTCTACAAGTACAGGTATAGCATATCCTGTTTTAATTGAGTTAAGGAATAAATGTTTTATAAGTGTGCTTTTGCCACTACCTGCGTCACCTACAATAGTTACAGCATTAGTTTTTTTAAATATATTAGCCACAATATTAGTTTCTATTACTTCATGATCATTTTTTAATTTAACAGGATAGTAAATATTATAAATATAAACTGGTGTATTACCTCTTAGAAGGGTCTTAATTTTAGAATATTGATCAAACTTCTTATTTAAATAATTTTTTAAACCAATTTCAAAAAACTGTCTAGTTTGGTCATTTATATTCTCAACAGCAGGTCTTATCTCATCAAGTATTTTTTTAATTAAGGCTGGAATAGTAGCTTTTAAGACAAGTGGAGTTACGGGATCTGACATCAGAATTCCTTACATTAATATCGGTATTAAAATCGTATAATTAGCTATAGTATTACACTATTTTCTTGACTCTTCCAACAAAATTCTAGTTGAAATCCATCTTCTCAAGTAAGTAAAACCAATTCACTTAACTACAAAGCCTATTTCTTTTATTGAATAACTAAATAAACATTATTTCACACGCACGCCGTCCAGCTTTGTTAAAGTAAGTCATGTAAAACGCCTAATAAAATAAAAAGGACGCCCGTCATGACCTTACTTAATACCTTTGATTTAACCTACCCTATCGTTCAAGCACCGATGGCAGGAGCAACCACACCTGAACTGGCGGCAACGGTAAGTAACTTTGGTGGATTAGGCTCATTAGGAGGAGGTACGACGGCACCAGAGGTTTTAAACGACCAAATTAATACCCTTAAAACCCTGACTAATCACCCTTTTATGATTAATTTAATGGTGTTATCCGAGCACGACTCTACTACTTTGGACAGCGCAATTCCTACTTGGCTCAGTGAGTACTATCAAGAAAACAACATAGAAATGGCGTTACCTGAACGCCCCGCGCTAAGCTTTGCAGATCAGCTACAAGTGCTCTATGACAACCCGGTGCCTGTTGCGAGTTTCACCTTTGGCATTATCAGTGCTGAGCAAGTTCAGCATTTACAGAGTTTAGGTACGCACGTCGTCGGTACTGCCAATCACCCTTTAGAAGCAAAAGAGTGGGCAGAGATTGGCGTCGATGCGGTGTGTGTACAAGGGTCAGAGGCAGGCGGTCATCGAGGCGGTTGGTTGCCGCAAAGCGCAAGTGACCCATTGGGATTATTGACGTTGATTAGCCAAACTCGTGCGTGTACCGATATTCCCTTAATTGCAGCCGGTGGTATTATGACTGGGCAAGCCATCAGAGCTATTCAAACTGCTGGCGCTGAGCTTGCGCAAATAGGGACGGCATTTTTGACTACCGATAAATGCGGAATTAATGACATTTATAAGCAAGCATTGCTCGATGCTAGTGAAGATAAACGTAGTGCTGAAACGCGTTTAACTCGACTGTTCTCAGGTAAGCAGGCTCGTGGGTTATTGAATGATTATCTGCGTGACTTTGCTCAATATGAAAGTGCTCATGATTTGCCGCCTTATCCACAATTAAATGCCATGACCAAATTTTTGCGTGCTGATGCGAAAAAGAATCTTGATCCAGAACATCAATCTCTATGGGCAGGACAAGGGGTTGCCTTGGTCAGACAAGAGAGCACGCTTGAGTTATTAGAGCGGCTGGTAAAAGAGAGTTAGTTTGACGTAGGCTGAGTTTTTAACCCAGCCTACAATATAGTGGATACCCTTTTAAAAGAATACAGTGCTACTAGGATTAATTATTCGCAGCCTCTGTTTGCATAGGCACAGCAAGCAAGAAAAATTGATACCAGTAGCATCTTATAATGTTTGTATTTCTTTTATTTAGGACTGACTATAGCTCATACTTAATCAATATTTGGATCAATCACCGATTAAAAAATCATATGTAAACGACTATTTATTTAACCCTTCACGAAACGCTTTATAATCATTCGCCGTCTGTTTTACCGCCTCTATCATCGGTACATGACCAATTTCTGGCATGGTAATAACTTGCGATTGCGGGATGATTTCTTTTATCAGTGTAACCGTTTCAGGCTTGATTACCTTATCCTCCTCACCCCAAACCACTAGCGTGGGAATATTATATTCAGCAATAATCTTAGCGCGCTCCTCCACATTGTCTTCAACTATTTGCGCTAGTATTTTAGATTCTAGCGCTTTATTAGCGATACGTTCTTGCGCGAATACGGCTTTTACAGACTTAGGGATATAAGGCGGCTTAGACATGACAAAGTCATACATATTGTAAAAGTCTTCGGTCTTATTGATTAATAGCGGATTGTTCTCAAGGGTGGCATTCTCCAAAGTCTTCGGCACGCCCGCTGACCAAAAGCCCGCACTATCTATCAACCACAGGCTGTTGACCTCTTTGGGATACTTCGCGGCATAAGCCACACTGATAGCACCACCCATCGAATTGCCGCCGATATGAATATTGGATGCTAAGCCCTTAGCTTGAAGTAACTCATGTAAGCGCGTTGCTTGCGCCTCCGAGCGATAGTCAGCCGCTATCGGTTTGCTAGAATCACCAAAGCCGAGCAAGTCAGGAATGATCAGATTATAGTTCTCCAACTGCCGAGCAATACGAGTAAAGTTGTCTTTATTACCGCCAAAGCCATGAATCAATAATAAAGGCTCGCCCGCTATATTGCCATTTTCGGCATAGACCATTTTGTCACCAGAGCTTAATGTCAGCGCTTTTATGGCTAAGTCAGATTTTGAGCGTTCATACTGAATAATCTTTTGGGTGGTATTTACCGCTAAGGTATTGGGCGCCGTGGTACAGCCAACGATTGACAGACTTAGTAGAGTGGCAAGGCCTAGGCGTTTTAAGATCATCGAAACATCCTTGTTAAAATCTAGCAGAGTAAATTAAAAAGCATCATCCTAGCACAAGCTTATGTTGAGTTTAAGCGCTCATAATAACTATCCCTCCCTACAAATTGCTCGACAATCGCCTAAAAAAATGGCATGCAAATAATCATAGCGTTTGCTGAGGGGTTACAGCTCTAATAAAGACGGTACCAGTTTTCTGGTTTATGATAAGTATTTTCGTTTAAACAGCCACAAATTAACTGTATGGTACAAAAGGATAAACATTGAGTAAAACAGCTACCTCCACTGGTAAACGGCTTGACCTCACCGAAGGGTCGATTGCCAAAACTATGCTCCTGTTTGCATTGCCAACACTGGGATCATCGGCACTACAGTCGTTGAACGGATCGATCAATGCCGTTTGGGTGGGCCGGTCTTTAGGTGAAGAAGCGTTGGCAGCGACGGCGAACGGCAACATCTTGATGTTTATACTGATCTCTTTCGTTTTCGGTTTCGGTATGGCGTCTACTATTTTGATTGGTCAGGCAATGGGGCGCCGCAACGAATCCATGGTCAAAAAAACCATGGGAACGGCGCTAGGCAGCATTATTCCGATTAGTGTATTAGTGTCGGCAGGAGGCTGGATATTTGCGCCGATGCTGCTTGATCTGCTTGGTACGCCGCCAAGTGCTGCAGGCCTTGCTCTTACCTATATGCGGATGATTTTCATTGCGATGCCAGTCACATTAACGTTTACGCTGATAATGATGGCACTGCGCGGGACGGGCGATTCTACGACGCCGCTTTGGTTCATAGCTATGTCAGTCGTTATTGATTTAATTTTGACACCGACGCTCATTTTGGGTCTAGGGCCCTTTCCCGAATGGGGTATATTTGGCTCGGCCTTCGCAACCGCCGTCGCAAACACACTAGCGCTTATTGGCATGCTCATCACCATGTATCTACGTGGCTCTGTGCTGGCACTTCGTATGCCTGAGCTGCGCTTTTTGCGCGCAGACCCAGAAATCTTGAAGTCGATGTTCTCGAAAGGATTGCCGATGGGCATTCAGATGATCGTCATCTCTTCAGCCGCGTTGACGATGCTGTCGCTGATAAACCGTGAAGGGGTTCAGACGACAGCCGCTTATAGCGCGACCCAGCAGCTTTGGACATACGTGCAGATGCCTGCGATGGCGCTAAGTGCCGCGGCGAGTGCGATGGTTGCACAGAATATTGGTGCCAACCAATGGCACAGGGTTGCAGGGATCACACGCTGGGGGCTCATTTTTAATCTGGTATTGACAGGAGCTGTCATCGTGGTGCTCACCATTTTTGATGAAACCTTTTTAGCTTTGTTTCTTGGCAGTGACAGCCAAGCAGTTCCAATCGGCCGGCATATTCAGATAATGGCGACATGGGGCTTTATGTTTTTTGGTATAGCGCAGGTTTTGTTCGGCACAATGCGGGCAAATGGCTATGTGATTTGGCCGCTGATTGTGATGATCATTTCGATGTACCCGGTACGTCTTGGATTTGCTTTTGGGCTTTATCCAGTGCTTGGCGACGATGCGCTTTGGCTGTCGTTCCCCGCAGGTATGGTGGCGACTGCCCTGATGGGGGTAGGGCTGTATCTGCACGGTGGATGGCGTAAAGGTAAAATGTTGCCCGCAGAAGAGGCTGCGCAAAGATCTGAGGAGTTTCGCGCGAATACAGGTACCAGTGCATCGTTCCGTGATATTTTACCAACAACTGTATGGAAGCTATTACCTTTGCGCCGTATCACAAGACTGCACCGACGACTTCGTAGACGACTTCATAAACGTCATATGATAAAAAAAGGTAAACGATAATAGCGTGGTTTATATATAGTCAGTCCTAAATAAAATAAGCACAAATATTATAACGCGCTACTGATATAAGTTTTCCTTGCTTGCTGTGCCTGCGCAGACAGAGGCTGCGCAATACTTATCCCAGTAGCACTGTGTTTGTTTTATAGTGGATCGACTATAGAACTTCAAGCGAGGCGGCTTTCGCCCATCAGTGTAGAGGATTCACAAGCTGAAAGTGTGTTGATAAAAGATTAAAAATTTGCATTACCTAATAAAAAGTCTACCGCTGCAGCCGCATGAATAGCGGTGGTATCAAATACTGGGATTGGACTGTCTGCTTGCTTAATAAGCAATCCAATCTCGGTACATCCTAGTATCACGCCTTGTGCTCCTTGCTCAGCTAAATCTGTAATCACTTGCCGATAATACTGACGTGAACTATCAAGAAACTGCCCTTGGCACAGCTCATCGTAAATAATACGATGGACTTCTGCTCGCGCTTCGGTATCTGGTATCAGCACTTCTAAGCCCGCATCAATAAGGCGCTGCTTATAAAAGTCTTGCGTCATCGTAAACTCTGTACCAAGTAGCGCTACTTTGGTCAAACCTTGCTGCTTAATCGCAGCAGCCGTGGCATCGGCGATATGAATAATAGGTAAGCCAGTCGCAGCTTGTACCTGCTCTGCTACTTTATGCATGGTATTGGTGGCAATCAATAAGCCTTGCGCGCCAGCCGCCTGCAAGCGTTTACCGCTATTCGCCATTATGTCGCCTAACTCATCCCACGCACCTTTTGCTTGCAAAGCACCAATGGGGGCAAAATCCACGCTATGAATCAATAAATCTGCTGAATGCAAGTTGCCAAGCTCAGACTTGATACCTTGATTAATCAGTCGATAATAGCTTTGGGTACTCTCCCAACTCATACCACCGATGATGCCTAATGTTCTTTGTTGAAGTGTTCTTTGTTGAAGTGTTCTTTGATTAGCGGTTCGTTGTCCCGTAGACATTCTTTATCCTTAATGATTTTTTTCATGATAAAAGTTAAGCATTAAGCTCATCGCAATATAAAAACTTGCACTTAATGATTGATAATAACCATTTTACCTCGTCATCATCACACGATATCATAGTCGCCGCCAAGCATTTGCAATGCTTAACTTCATCCTCTCTCAGTTCACAAAATCACGTTTATTTCAGTATTTAAGCGTGGCTCTCATCATGCAGGACAACATAACGTTATGGCACAATTTCCCATTATCAGAATACGCACACGGCGCAAATACTACCGGCTTATTTTTACCTTTTTAATGGCGCTACTGATGTCTACGATTATATCGACGGCACTGCTACTGATAAACGTCGGTTTTGTCGACGGCTTCTTTATGACATTGTTTCACTCATGGAAATATGCCTTTATAGTGGCGTGGCCGAGTGCTTATATCTGCGCTTATTTGATCCAAGAGCATCTGCTGAGTCGTATTGAGTTTTATTAAGTAGAAATCTATAAACTTTAGTATACCCATGACATATAAAACAGATAAGATGAGCTAAATAATCTTTTTATCTAGAGAATGCTATGAGTCAATCACGGCGTACTATCGAGCAATTGCTTAATAAAGGCGCGTTGTCTGTTGAGCAAGCAGATGCCGCTGCTATATATTTAGAGGTTTATCCTAGCAAACGTACTTGGCTATCCTTTTTTGACAAAGCTTTGCTCATTATCGGGGCGGTTGCCTTAGTATTATCGCTAGTATTTTTTATTGCCTATAACTGGCAGAATTTGGGCAAAATAGGTAAGTTTGCCTTGGTCGAAGGCGCACTTGCTCTCATTATCGCGCTTTACGTTGCGCTCTCTTTTAAACAAAAATTTCAGCTTATTCGCCAGTTATTACTCCTATTAGCAAGTATCATCACTGGTAGCTTGCTAGCGCTGTTTGGACAGGTCTATCAAACGGGCGCTGATACGTGGCAGCTGTTCTTTGGTTGGGCTGTATTGATTACGCCTTGGGTGGTTATTGCCCGCTTCCCAGCGCTGTGGCTACTATGGCTTGGGCTGCTTAATACTTTTCTATTACTTTATCTTAATATCGTAGATCTCTCTTTTATTAATGAAAGCTATCAAAGCGTTATACAAGCTGGAATATTGGCTCTAGTCAATTTTATAGCGTTGAATCTCTGGCTTATCTTTCTCGATAATAAACGTAATATCACTAACCAAGCTCTCAATTCTGATACTGCTACTAATGCTTTAAATTCTGATACTTCAATCTATGATTCTAGTCTTTCCAACGCCAAACACCCTACTAACGACACAGCCTCACAAGCTCAGACTGGTTTACACTGGAGTAGTTATCTTGTCGGTCTAGTAAGCACTATCTCTATTACCTTCCTAGCTATTATCACTGTTTTTGACGTTGATAGTATTTTGGCCACGCTTCTATCTTTACTGTTATGGGGAGGCTGGTGCGCCTTTATGGTTTGGCGTTTTTATATAAAGCAGCTCGATATACTAATGCTGACCTATTTTTGCTTTTCTACTATCATTGTAGTGATGTTTTGGGCGGTTAAATTATTACCAAGTAATTTCGATGCTGGCACATTTCTTTTCTTAACTTTTCTGCTACTTGGCATGATTACTTATGCTATCAAGTGGTTATTTGCGATCGCAAAAGCAGATAACAACCATCCCGAAAACCTTGAAGTTTCTAAAGCTGTTGATACTACTGTGAACAGAAAAGGGGTGGACCATGAATAATGATAAATACCAGCGAGAACTGACATTGTTACAAAATAGCGGCTTAGTCGCTAGCGATTATAGCGTCGCTGATAACCATCTAAGTGACAGATTCGAGAAACATACCCCTTGGTTTTTGCAACTTTTTATCGGTTTTGGTGGGCTGTTAGCCAGTTTATTCTTCACAGGTTTTCTAACCTTAATTTTAGCTGGGTCTAATCTTTTAGAAAGTACGGTAGGATTGATTATAGTAGGATTGCTATTAAGCGCACTGGGTCTTTGCCTATTTAAAGCAGCAAGCAAACATCATAGCCTGTTCTTTGAGTATTCAGCTTTTGCCATTAGTGTCACTGGGCAGCTTTATGTCGCTGCTGGATTATTCTTTTACGAGGTAGAGCCACCCTTAGCATTCTGGCTGTTTTTACTCATTCAGAGTTGTTTGACTTTTATCATACCCAATGTCGTTTATCGACTGATAAGCGCTAGTATCGCACTCGGTGTCACGGTATATTTATTCAATTATTATCAGTTACCTGAATTGAGTTTGGGGGCGTTGGCGCTATTGACTATAGTAACTCAATTGCAACGCTATCCACTATTACGACGTATTTCTAGCCAGTGGCAATCCTATGTAAAAGCTATAATTAGCGCATTTGGCTATGCCAGCGCGCTTATGCTGCTATGCGTTTCGGTGTATTTTATTGCCGCTGAATATGGAAATAGCTTTGGTCACTATAATGAGGCTTTCAGCTACAACTACTATTTGGCACAAGGGCTACTGACGCTCGCCAGCCTTTATGCTGCTTTGCTTATTCTCAAACGCTATCAAGTCAAACTGCTATCATCAGCAAGTATCGTTATTTTCTGCGCTATTATCGTCTTAGGTGTCATGTCGATTTACGTCTCAGGATTGCTTGTCACTAGCCTTATCATCGCCATCGCTATCGCTAATAGTCAGCGCGTGTTATTAGGGCTGGGCATTATAGCCTTGGTCAGCTATATATTTTGGTATTACTACCAGCTCGATACGTCTTTATTATTAAAGTCGGCTTCTATGCTAATTGTAGGTATCGGCTTATTGCTCATGCGTTGGCTGCTCATTCACTATTACCTTGCCAATAGCACAGCATTGGACAACAGCTCGACACCTAGTAAAAATGAACTTAGTGAAAATGAACTTAGTAAAGCTGACAGTCAGGAGCGCTTATTATGAGTAATAATACGATAACTCAAAAGTTGCCGCTGCTGAAGTCGCTTGGATGGCTTGAGAAACGCACTGTTAGAATTACTGTTGCGCTACTTGGACTGGTGATTATCTTAATAGTAATGACCGTCAATGTTGCAAAATACGAGAATCATTTAGCTACTGGTGATACCGTATTATTAGAGCTAGCGCCTGTTGATCCTCGCGGCTTTATGCAAGGCGATTATATGACGTTGCGTTATGCGTTAGAAGCTGAGGTTTTTAATAAGTTAAACGAAAGATTCCCAGAAAACGAATACTATATTAACGCTACTGAAGGTTACGTCATTGTCACTTTAGATAATAATAAAGTTGGTAAATTCAGCCGATTAATAGATGCAAAGCCTACCCATCTAGCCGCGAACGAGATGGCGATTCACTACCGCGTACGTAATAACACCATGAAGCTGGCGACCAATGCCTTCTTCTTTCAAGAAGGTCATGCTGAGGCATTTGAAGCTGCTGAATATGGCCTGTTTCGCGTGAATGATAAAGGCGAGCCGCTATTAACGAACATGGTAAACGATAAATTTCAAATTATTAAAGGGGTTGAGAGTAAAACTGAATCAGCCGATGACGCATCGCTTTGAGTATTGACCGTGGACTAGGTGATAGCCTTCATTAACCAAACTGATATTGCGATAGATGCGCGCGACTTGTTACTGTTGCTTGTCGTTTTAACTATTTAATCAGACAATCACTCAAATAATAAATAAAGGAATTTATCATGCGTAGCGCAACTTATGACCATTTCGGCAAGCCAACTGAAGTACTAAGTATCAGCGACCGCCCTACTCCAGAACCCAAAGCCAATGAAGTGCGTGTCAAAACCATCTTAGCTTCTATTCATAATCACGACTTACTCACCATTCGTGGAAAATATGGCTTTAAACCTGAGCTACCGGCTATCGGTGGTTCTGAGGCCTTGGGCGTCATTGATGCGGTTGGCAGTGATGTCAAAGATTTAAAAGTGGGTCAACGTGTTGCAGCAGCTAGTGTACAGGCAACGTGGGCAGAGTATTTTGTGGCATCAGAAGATATGGTTTTCCCCGTACCTGAGAGCTTAGAGGATGAAATGGCGGCACAGCTGATCGCTATGCCGCTGAGTGCATTGATGCTGCTTGAGTTCTTAGAAGTAGAAAGCGGTCAATGGGTCATCCATAACGCCGCCAATGGCGCGGTTGGTAAATCACTGGCGATGCTAGCGGCGGCGCGCGGGGTCAAAACCATTAACCTAGTCCGCAGTAGCGATGCGCTTACAGAGTTAGAAGCGCTCGATATCAAAAACAATATCAATACGTCTGATGACGACTGGAAAGACCAAGTAAAAGCTATCCTTGGCGATAGTAAAATCAGCGCAGCGGTCGATTCTGTGGGCGGTGAAGACAGTGGCAATCTGTTATCGCTACTGGGTCATGGCGGTGTATTTGCTGTATTTGGCGCGATGTCAGGCAAGCCTATGATGCTGAACCCGACTGATATGATCTTCAAACAAGCCGTTCTAAAGGGCTTTTGGGGCAGTAAACTCAGTCAAGAAATGAGTGTCGACAATAAAAAACGTCTGGTCAAAGAGCTGATAGATCGTGCGGTTGATGGCAAATTAAAACTCCCCGTTGAAGCGGTGTTTGATTTGGCAGATATCTTAAAAGCGGTCGATGGTAAATTGCAGTCTGAGAAGAAAGGTAAGGTGCTTTTAAGAGCTTAATAGTTTCTTAAGTATTAGCATTATTAGCAATGGCGGCGTCTCCTAATTATGGAGCGCCGTCATTGCTTTTTTTTGGCAATCAATCCAGTAACCTAGAAGATAACAGTCTCTAACATTTGCGGTGAAACGTTACATTAACCTTAGACGCTTGTCTTTTACAATTATCAGCAAACAACAAGGTTGCTTAACCAAAGTCAGGTTGAGTACGCTAAGGCTAAGTTGTTAAGGTTGATGACTGATAACGGTTCCGTATATCTATAGTAGAGTCACTTTAAAAACGATACTGTGCTATGGCTATAACTTTTCTTGCTTGCTGTTCACAGGAGTGACAGAGGCTGCAAAAATTTATAGCCGTAGCACGTCACTACCATCGTATCGTTTTTATTTCGAACCACCTATATATTAATAACAAAAATGATCAGCGACTTTTATCTGTCCACCTAAAAAATAAATAAAGGAAATTCTTATGCGTAGCGCAACTTATAATAATTTTGGTAAACCTTCAGAAGTCCTAAGCATAACCGATAGCCCTACTCCAGAACCAGAGGATAACGAAGTTCGTATCAAGACTATCTTATCCTCCATCCACAATCATGATCTAGTAACTATCAAAGGTGAATACGGTAATAAACCTAAATTGCCTGCGACTGGCGGCTCTGAAGCGGTGGGTACTATTGACCTGCTTGGTAAAGACGTAGAAGGTTTTAAAAAGGGTCAGCGCGTGGTCGTTTCTGGTGTAGAGGGCACGTGGGCGGAGTATTTTATTGCGCCAGCCCAACGTATCATTCCGATACCAGACGCCATCGACGATGAAATGGCGGCTCAACTCATCGCTATGCCTATGAGTGCGCTGTTACTCATTGAATTCTTAAACATCGAACCCGGTCAATGGATTATACAAAACGCTGCCAACGGTGCAGTCGGTGAATCCATGGCGATGCTCGCGCCCGAACGCAATATTAATACGATTAATTTAGTACGTAGTAAAGAATCAGAAAAAGAGCTGATTGAGCTTGGTATCACCAAAAATAACGTGGTGACCGATGACGACGACTGGAAAGAGCAAGTACAAAAAATCGTTGGTGATGCCAAAATAAGCGGTGCAGTCGATGCGGTCGGTGGTAAGTCTGGTGGCGAGCTCCTATCGCTGCTAGGTAAATACGGTGCCATGGCATCCTTAGGCTCTATGTCTGGCGAACCGCTGATGATTAATCCTAGCAATCTAATCTTTAATTTGAGCAAGGTAAAAGGTTTTTGGGCAAGCGACTTGATGCAAGAGATCAGTGCCGATGATATGCAACGCTTAACGAAAGAGCTGATCGAACGCGCGGCTAGCGGTACATTAAAGCTGCCTACTGGTGGCGTTTATGATTTAGACGATATTCAAAAAGCGGTCTCTGAAAAAGTACAATCTGAGAAAAAAGGCAAAGTATTGATTAAACCTTAAGCTATTCGTTTAAGCTATTCGTTTAAGCTATTCGTTTAAAGTGCATTCAATACAAAAGCAATAAAAAGGAAATAATAAAATGTCTAACCAAACGGACGCTAACAACAAAACCTTTAAAGCTTTGGTCATCGAAGAAACTAGCGACGGCAAATTCAATAAAAGCATCCAAACGCGTAACCTCAGTGATTTACCAGAAAATGATCTGTTGATCGAAGTACATTATTCATCGTTAAACTTCAAAGATGCCATGTCAGCATCGGGCAATAAAAGGATTACTAAAAACTATCCGCACACTCCTGGTATCGATGCAGCAGGCGTCGTGGTCAGTGATAAATCTGGTACTTTTAAAGCAGGTCAAGAGGTTGTGGTCTTCGGTTATGATTTGGGTATGGATACCGATGGCGGCTTGAGTCAAATGATTTCTATCCCAGCCGATTGGGCGCTGCCCTGCCCAGAAACGCTGACGTTAAAAGAAGCGATGATTTATGGTACAGGCGGCTTAACAGCAGCATTAAGTATTCAAAAATTAGAAAAAATGGGCGCAAAACCAAGCGATGGACCAGTCGCTGTCACCGGCGCAACTGGTGGCGTCGGTAGTATCAGTATCGCTATATTAAAGCAGCTGGGCTACGAGGTCATTGCTTTTTCTGCTAAACCTGAGCAAAGCGAACACCTAAAAGAATTGGGCGCGAGCGAAGTACGTCATCGCGATACCATCAATGACATCGGCAATAAACCTATTGGTCGTGAGCTATGGGCAAATGCTATCGATACGATAGGCGGCGATTACTTAGCAAACTTGCTCAAGCAAACCGAAGCTGGCGGCGCAGTGACCAGTTGTGGCTTAGCTGGCGGCGCTGAATTTTCGATGTCGGTCATGCCTTTTATCACCAGAGCCGTCTCTTTATTGGGCATCGATTCGGTCTATATTCCACTGGCTGATAAAAAGGCTATCTGGGAGCGTGTCGCCACTGATATGAAGCTACCTAATCTCGAAAAGTATGCTGAAGATATTACCCTAGAGCAAACGCCTGAATACTTAGATCGATTTATAGATAGTAAAACTGTGGGTCGTTATGTGGTGAATGTTCGGGGTTAGGTTCTTTGTTTGGAAAATTTATTTTTGTAGGAAATAGCAGTGCCTCTTTTTGGGGTGCTGCCGTTTTTAGTAAATTAAATCTGCGTTCATTTGCGTTCATTTGCAAAGTAGATTTTAAAAAAAATTTTGTCTATAACTAAATTATCTAAAGTAAGTCGTATATAGTGAGTTCAGTATAAAAACGATACAGCGGAACTGAAATGGATTTTTCGCAGCCTCTGTCGGCGTAGGCACAGCAAGCCAGAAAAATTTATTCCAGTTTCGCGTAAAAATATCATGTATCTGTTTTATTTAGAATTGACTATAGCTTCTCAAAACCCAACCTTACTCTAATTCACGACCGTACCAGAACTGATAATTTACTTTTTAGATTAACCTTTATAATTCATTTTAGTTTAAATAATTAGCTATACTTATCGACTCTCTCAAACTCTTAATTAAAGTTATTAAATAGGGGAAGTTATGAATAGCCATTTGAATATATTTAAGACTTATACCGCTACAGATCGAGAGCATCAGTTAGAGAATGATTTAACTAGAGCATTAGCTATTTGCTTTCAAGAAGATCCTTTATTTTTTCACAAGGTTCTAGAGGATATGTTTAGTAGTACACTTTACTACGAAAAACTCTTTGGCTCAATTAACGCTGATACGAGTATAACTATCGATATACAAAGACAAGCAGATCAAATTAACGGTTATGAACATATTTTCGCTGTTTCATTAAGCGAATCTAAAATGATTAATTTTTGGGGACAAAATAATAGTAGAGAATATAATCCAGTCTGCGATATTGTAATTGCTATTAATGAAGTTCTTATAGTAATTGAAGCAAAAAGAAACGATGAAAATTGTACAGCGCAACTTCATAATCAAATTATGAATATAGTTAGACATAATGATGAATTTAAAGATAAAACATTTGATAAAGATAATTTTGACGGAATAGTCACACCTTATGATTTGAATTGGACTAATCTGATGTCAGTAGCAACAAAGGTATTAAGCTTTGAGCAAGCCACTAATAATACAAACAGGTTCCTTTCTGATTTCGTTAAATTAGTTCGAAAGCATAATTATCGATGGATGCCTGAACCTGCTATAGTAGAGTTCACATAAAACCGATACAATACATAAAACTAATCAACTACTCAGATAAATCATGACTTATTCAATCGACTATCGTAAACAAGTGCTGTCTATAGTCAATTCTAAATAAAACAGATACATGATATTTTTACGCGAAACTGGAATAAATTTTTCTGGCTTGCTGTGCCTACGCCGACAGAGGCTGCGAAAAATCCATTTCAGTTCCGCTGTATCGTTTTTATACTGAACTCACTA
>NZ_NEXU01000088.1:0-16955 GCF_002224105.1 Psychrobacter sp. DAB_AL32B
AGCCAGTCGTCATGCAGTCCCTTTTTTATAAAGACGTTTTTTTATAAAACTATTTATATTAAGATTAACTAACATAGCAACTACTATTGATTAATTTTACGAAAGGTTTAATGCTGTTTTTTGTGGCTTTTGTAAAACAGCAGTGAATCACAAAGATATGCCAGTAGGCTGAATGATAAGTTTAATATAAGCTTTTATGTAAAATGCTCGCAGCTTTGTGTTAAAAGGCATGAAACAAGCGGTAAAACAGCCAGTTAGCTTGCAGGGGCTTCATCACAATGCGATAATGACAGTCAATGAATACCCCTGATTTTGAGGTTCAGCGCGCTTAGCAGTATTGCTAAGTCTGCTTGTTTGCCTCTTTTATGCAGTCTATCGGAGTGTTAATGGCTCAATATATCTACACGATGAACAACGTGTCAAAACTTGTTCCACCTAAGCGTGAAATTTTAAAAAATATTAACTTATCTTTTTTCCCAGGTGCCAAGATTGGTGTCTTGGGTATTAATGGTTCAGGTAAATCGACCTTGCTACGCATCATGGCGGGCGTGGATACTGAATTTAGTGGTGAAGCTCGTGCGCAAACAGGTACCAAAATTGGCTATCTGCCGCAGGAACCGCAGCTTGATAACAGTAAAGACGTACGCGGTAACGTCGAAGACGGTATGCGTGAAGCGTTAGATGCATTATCGCGCCTTGATGCTATTTATGCTGAATATGCTGAGCCTGATGCAGATTTTGATAAGCTTGCTGAAGAGCAGGGCAAGATGGAAGACATCATTCAAGCATGGGATGCGCATAATTTAAATACCCAGCTAGAAAAAGCCGCCGATGCCTTGCGTCTGCCACCATGGGATGCTGATGTTAGCAAACTATCAGGTGGTGAAAAACGCCGTGTGGCACTATGCCGCTTGCTATTGTCACGCCCTGATATGTTATTACTTGACGAACCGACCAACCATTTGGACGCTGAGTCCGTGGCATGGTTAGAGCAGTTCTTGCAGAATTACAGCGGTACGATCGTTGCTATTACCCATGACCGTTATTTCTTGGATAACGTCGCTCAGTGGATTTTGGAGCTTGACCGTGGTCATGGCTATCCGTACGAAGGCAACTATACTCAGTGGCTCGAGCAAAAGAACACGCGTCTAGAGCAGCAGAATAAGCAAGAAGAATCGTTTGCTAAGGCACTGAAAAAAGAGCTAGATTGGATTCGTAAAAATCAAAAAGGCCAACAGGCTAAATCTAAATCTCGTGTACAACGTTTTGAAGAATTGAACTCGCAAGAATTCCAGAAACGTAATGAGACCTCTGAGATTTATATTCCACCTGGTCCTCGTTTGGGTAATAAAGTCATTGAAGTCAACGATATCTCCAAATCATTTGGCGACCGTTTGCTCTATGAAAACCTAAGCTTTAACGTCCCAGCTGGTGCTATCGTTGGTATTATCGGTCCAAATGGTGCGGGTAAAACCACGCTATTTAATATGATTACTGAACGTGATACGCCAGATACGGGCTCAGTCGATTTGGGCGAAAGCGTCAAAGTTGCTTATGTTGGTCAGGTACGTGACAACTTAGATGATACTAAAACGGTTTGGGAAGAAATTTCTGACGGTCTTGATATCATTACGGTTGGCGACTATACCACGCCAAGCCGTGCCTATATTGGTCGCTTTAACTTTAAAGGCTCAGACCAGCAGAAGCATGTCGGTCAATTATCTGGTGGTGAGCGTAATCGCTTGCAACTAGCGAAAACGCTAAAGCAGGGTGCCAACGTCTTACTACTTGATGAACCATCAAACGATTTGGACATCGAGACTTTACGTGCGCTAGAAGACGCGATTCAAGTCTTCCCAGGTACCGTCATGGTCGTATCGCATGATCGCTGGTTCCTTGACCGTATCGCGACTCATATCTTGGCGTTCGAAGATGAAGGTCCGGTTTGGTTCGATGGTAACTATTCTGAGTTTGAAACCTATCGTAAAAAAACGATGGGTGATGATGCCAACCCTAAGCGCATGAAGTATAAGAAAATTTCGACCTAGAGCTGTTGTTTAGAGGATAATTACTTAAAAAACAGTTACTTAATAGATAGTTACTTAGAGATTTCATATTCGAAGTAACAAAAAAAGACCTCTAAGCAGTTAGAGGTCTTTTTTTATGCTTGTTATACGAGTGGGTTATTTAAGTCTACTCATTAACGCTTACGGCCAAATTTACGCTGCTTTTTATTACTAATCTCAGTGATTGCATGAGCAATCTCTTCCTCATTGAGGTTGGCAACTTGCTGCAGAATTTGCATCATATCAGGGCTGAGAACATATTTAGCATGATGCGCAATATCATCGATGCGCTGATCAAAGGTTAATAGACCAGTCTCTTCTTCTTTTTGTAGATAATCTAGACGGGTCAAGGCACCGAGGAAACTGGTAAATAGCGCACGATCAAAGAAGTCAGGAATATCATCGGCATAAAGCACTGATAAACGTTGACCAAGCAAATGACATAAATCAACGACTTCGTTTTCAGTCAAATTGCCTGAGCCTTGCTGGGCCAGTAGAGCCAAGGTCATAAAGTAGCGCTCAAGGCTTTGTTCAACAGGCGTGGCAAGCACTTGCAGCTGCTGGTAGCATCTACTATTGGCTTCAGGAACACTCAGCATACCATCACCCAATTCTATAATAAGTCCATGGGCGATGAGAATATCGATTTTTTTGTTGAGCGTATCCGCCAAGCCGTGCGCAGGATAATATAAGAATAGCTCGCTTTGTAAAAATGGATAAAGCTGTTTGGCAATATTATCCAAACGACTACGCTCGATACGACCGTTACGCGCTACCAATGCTGATAAGAACGACAAGAGAATAAATACATGCAAAATATTATTACGGAAATAGCTGAGTAATGCTGCTTGCTTGCCTGCAATCTGAATGATATCACCCAAGATATGAGGAATACGCTCAATAAGCTTCAGCTTAATCCCGTAATCAATGATTTGCTGTGGCGACATGTCGGTGACAATGGTATCACTTGAATATGGCAGCTGTTGAGCAAGACCTTGATAAAGGGCAATTTGCTCGCGGCAAATGTCTTCATCGAGCGCCGATTTTGGTGCAGATAATAATACTAACGACAGCAGCGATACCGGAGTGACTACAGCAGCTTTATTGATATGTTGCATGACTTTGATGCCGATGTTATCAACCATAGCACTGGCTTTACTATCGAGCGGCGTATCGGTACGATCAGCAGGTAAGCTGTTTTCTGGCACGTCAAATTTGGTCATAAAGTCGGTCAGATGCAGCGGCGTACCAAAGCTTAGGTGTACATTGCCAAAGATACGCTCAATCTTCCGACCGACTTTCAGCAGACCAATCAAAGATTCAGACTCTTTTGGCTTACCTTTTAGCTCACCAATATAGGTACCGCCTTCCATGATGCGCTCATAACCGATATAGGTTGGAATAAAAACCACCGGCTTATTGCTTTGACGCAATTGGCTGTGCACTGTCATTGCCAGCATACCCATTTTCGGTGGCAATAAACGCCCTGAGCGTGAGCGCCCGCCTTCGATAAAGTACTCAATAGGCGTATTACGAGTGATAAGGGTATGCATATATTCACGTAAAACGGCGGTATAAAGCGCATTGCCACGGAAGCTGCGACGAATATAAAAGGCAACTGCGCCGCGTAATAAAGGTCCCAAAATAGGCACATCTAAGTTATCGCCCGCAGCGACATAAGGAATGCTCAAACCACGCTTGTAGATGACATAAGACAGTAGCAGGTAATCAACATGACTGCGATGGCAGGGTACATAGACCAGCTCGTAATCTGCCGCAAGCTCCCGTACACGCTCGAAGTGATGCACTTCTACACCGTCATATAGCTGCGTCCACAGCCAAGTTAAAAACTTATAAAAGCCGCGAACAATGGAATGCGAGTAATCATTGACCATCTCATTAGCGTAGCTTTTTGCAAGAATACGAGCCTCACGCTCGCTGGTGCCTGTCTCGGCAGCTTCTGCTTCTATCGCATGTTTGATCGCTGGTGAATAAACCAGCTTATCTACTAAGTTACGTCGGTCTGATAAATCAGGACCGAGCATGCTGGCACGCTGTTTGTCTAAATAAATATTGAGCTGTTGTTGCAAAGACCGCACCAGCTCACGATTGCCGTCAGCCGACGCAACCACCGCATAATTTGGCGCTTCATCGATATTCTTAACAGCACTGTTGTTATCTGCTAAATCAGTATCTTTCGAATCAATATCTTTTAAATCTTCTACATTTAAATTAGCGGCTACTGATTCAAGTACAGCCGATTCATCACCATCACCTTTGAGGTTATCATTAATAAGTGTGCGTAAGTCTTGTGGTGGATGGAACTGTAAAAAGGTATCACGTCCCATCACGCCGATATTAAATAACTGTTTGGTAATGCTGGGGTCTTCCCAGTTATCAGTAGTCAACAGTTTAAATAGTGAGTCCTCTTTTTCTGGAGCGCGTCCCCACAGAATGGAGACCGGCACCAAGCGTACTTTTAATTCTGGATGCTGTAAAACAGCAGATACTAGACGCGATAGGCGCGGTGATAGCTGGGTGTCTTTGGCATGTGGATGATGCAAAAATATAATGGCGGCGTTTTCTTTAATATCATGGGCACTATCATTTACCCCGACCAACGCTGGTGGTAGCTTGTGTTCTTGTGTTTGCAGATCAATCAAAATACTATTCGAGCGCGAATAATCTTGCAGCACATAAAATCTTAGGGTCTTATCGTCATGATCAAACTCGGGTAATTCGCCTAAAAGCTTTGGCTTAACAGCAACATCAAGTACCTGCCCGGACAGCTGACGATACAGCTGATTGAGTGGTGCATTAGAATACGTTTTGGTAGCAATGGGGCTGACATCAGTTGCTGGAGTTACTGATTCTGCAGTTACTGAGTTGCTATCTTTCGCTACTGGCGCTTTAAAAATCCGTTTTTTTAAGAACTTCGGTATCATAATCGGTATCAAAATTAGTCAAATATATTGCCCTTATAATGCCATAAAAGCCATCAAAGCGATATATAGTGTCTGTATATACTACCAATATTAATAAGCTCTGGTTACGATGTCGTAAGTTACACGCTGCGTAAGGCACTCAATGATTTGAAAGTTAAGGTGTTTAGCGTAATAATAGTTTTGCACAATATATAATGTATTGTGTTTTTGCTTACTCATTAACGTCACTTAATTAAGTTAAAATATTATGACTCCAGCTATCAATCTCGCCAAACAACGTAGTCTTGATTATCGATTACACGAATATACTCACGACAGTAATGCCATCTCTTTTGGTTTAGAAGCTGCCGAAAAGCTGGGTGTTGATGTGACACAAGTTTTTAAAACCTTGGTCGTATTGACCGACGCAGATGTGCTCGCCGTTGCTATCTTGCCAGTGCATAAAACCTTAAACTTTAAAAAAATGGCAAAAGCCCTATCTGTTAATAAAATACTGCTCTGCAAAAAAGTTCAAATGGCAGACCCTAAGCAAGTCGAGCGTAGTACGGGTTATGTACTGGGCGGTGTTAGTCCATTGGGACAAAAAAAGCGATTGGCAACCATTATAGATGACTCAGCGCAAGCACATTTGACCATCTATGTGAGCGGCGGTCGCCGTGGCTTGGAGATTGAATTACCTCCTACGCAGTTGGCGACCACGCTTACGGCTCGCTTTGCTTCTATTACCGATGACTCTATTAATGATGACTAACAAACACTGATTGTCAGCTAAATTTAGCTTCGTACAGCCGTTCATTTTTCACTCTTCACTCATATTTTATAAGGATAGTGTCATGCCACATTTAACCATCCAAGTGACGCCCAATGTCAGTATTACTCATGAAGAATCATTTCTCAAAGCATTAAATAAAGTATTGTGGGACAGTGGACACTTTGGTAAGCCGACGGATATCAAGGCGCGAATTTTGCCCTTGCATACCTTTTTAGTAGGCGTTGAAGATGATGAGCAAACTAATGGCTTTATTTATGCTCATCTAAAAATCATGAGCGGTCGTGATATCAATATCCGAAACCAGTTGGCTGAGCAACTGCTTGCAACCATAGAGGAAACGCTGGGCGCAGAGCAATCAGGGCGCGTAGCGTTGCAGATATGTGTTGAGGTTGAAGAGATTAGTACGGTTTATCATAAAAAAATGCTGAATGAGTAAACGATAAAGTGTCTTGTATTGCTTATAAATACTCACATAAAGACTCACTGGCATATTTAGGTAATATCATGATTTCAACGGTATAACCGGCCGTTTTACCTTGGGTTGCCATCAGATTACGCGCAATACGTAATCGATAGTCACCAGTTGCGGGCAAGCAGCCTTGATAGATAATACCGCCTTTGGTGCCATCTTGCGTTCCATTTGGCATGTGCAGCACGCCGACATTGGCAGTCTCAGATGTGCCACTACCTTTACCTGCGAGCGGCGCAATATTAATCACGGCATATTGCCAACTGGTCGCATTAAAGCGATACCAATGCTCATTTTCATTGGGCTTCAATTTACCAGTGATGGTGCTAGTCAGGGCTCCTTTTGCAAAATGAATAGGGGTGTCGCTGCTTTTAGCAACAGCGATGGAGCTATTTATAGTAAAGCTAATGAGTGCTGCACTAAGCAGTAGCGTACGAACATAGCGTGGTAATAAAGATATTTTTTTATTAGTGTTCAACATGATGAGCTCCTAAAAGCGATAGTTGATATCAGTTTGCCATAAGTGTCATTAAACGATTAAAAAACGATAGAGGTTTTATTTAAGCATAAAAAAGCGCCTAATAAATAGGCGCTTTTTATTTTTATAAATTATTGATTGGTTTTAAATTAATCTTAGTCTAAGAAAGCAAAGTTATCGATGTCCATCGCTGTCATGCTGCTGCTTGGTGCAACCATGCTTTCGGCGTGACCTGAGGTACGTGGTAATAGCTTATCGAAGTAGAATTCTGCCGTTTGGATTTTAGCTTTATAGAACTCTGGAGATTCAGTGCCGCCATTTTCAAGCTTGTCATAAGCAACCGCTGCCATACGAGCCCAGTGGTAACCCATCATCACATAGCCTGAATACATCAAGAAGTCATCTGACGCAGCTGAGATGATTTCACGGTCTTTACGTGCCATTAGCATCAAGCGTACAGTCAATGTATTCCACTCAGCACATAGTTTGGTCAATGCCCAAACGAATTTACGCATCTCTTTATCAAGCGCATACTCGCCACACCATTTCATGATGCTTGACGTATAGTCGCGAATAATCTTACCTTTAGACTGCAAGATAACTTTACGACCCAATAAATCTAGTGCTTGGATACCAGTGGTACCTTCGTACATAGTGGCGATGCGAGCATCACGAGCGATTAGTTCCATGCCCCATTCTTTGATGTAGCCGTGACCACCATAGACTTGCTGACCGTGTTTGGCTGCTTCAATACCAAGTTCCGTTAAGAAGCCTTTGAGGATTGGCGTATAGAAGCCAAGCTTATCATCCCATTTCTCAAACTCTGCATCATCACCGTTGGCGATACCTTGAGACATTTTATCCGCATAGCGTGCTGAATGATAAATCATTGAGCGACCACCTTCAGCAAAGGCTTTTTGGGTCAGTAGCATACGACGTACGTCAGCATGATGGATAATCGCATCAGCAACTTTTTCAGGATCTTTCGTACCTGATAAAGTGCGCATTGAGCGACGATCTTTGGCATACGGTAGGGCGTTTTGGAATGACAATTCAGTATGTGCCAAACCTTGGATACCAGTACCGATACGAGCCGTGTTCATAAAGGTGAACATGGCTTTTAGGCCTTTGTTCGGCTCACCAATGAGGTAACCAATAGCATCATCAAAGTTTATGACACAAGTTGCTGATGAGTTGATGCCCATTTTATGCTCAATTGAACCACAAGTAACACCATTGCGCTCGCCAATTTCGCCTTCAGCATTTGGTAAGAATTTCGGTACGATAAATAATGAGATACCGCGTGTGCCTTCTGGTGCACCTGGTAGGCGTGCTAAAACGATGTGCACGATGTTTTCGGTTAAATCATGATCACCGCTTGAGATGAAAATCTTAGTACCGCTAAGTTTATAGCTGCCATCATCTTGTGGAATCGCTTTTGACTTAACTTGACCCAAGTCAGTACCACATTGTGGTTCAGTCAGACACATCGTGCCGGCCCAAGTACCTTCGACCAATTTATGTAGATAAGTCTCTTTTTGCTCATCCGTACCATATTGCATGATGGTATTGATACAGCCGGTCGATAGACCAGGATACATTGCCCAAGGCCAGTTAGCCGTACCAATAAGTTCAGCTTTAATCAAGTTGATTGACATTGGTAAGTTCATGCCGCCAAATTTTTCAGGGTACGAAATACCTTGCCAGCCGCCGTCTACAAACTGATCGTAAGCTTCTTTAAAGCCTTTAGGAGTAGTGACAACACCATTCTCAAAATGACAGCCTTCTGCATCAGCTGGCTGATATAAAGGAGCTAAAACATTTTCAGCAAAGTCAGCCATACCCTGAAGAATCATATCAACGGTTTCAGGATCTGCATTTTCGCCATTGTCCAAATCTTTATAATGCGTCTGGAAGTCAAACACATCATTAATTAAGAACTTGATATCACGTAAAGGTGCTTTGTAAGTTAACATAGTCGCTCTCTTTAATTATTCGTTATCATAGACGCTCGGCTCAGTATTTAAGCCACGGTTTATATAAACAGTTATTTAATTATTGGGGTTGAAAGTAGACGGTATCAATGGTCGTCAGGAAGATTTATTAAGAACAGCTTATCCATTTTGATAATCGTTAAGGCATCCTTGATAAAAACAGCTGTTGTGGCATTGATATCAGTATAAATCTTCTATAGCGACAAATATACAACTAATAACTAAAATTCATGATTATTAAAATTAATGAAAACATTAAGTTATAGATATGTCAATTAACCTGTTGTTGATATTCATGATTGAGCAGTCACTTACTATCGAATCACCAAATGAACAAAGTAATTTAGTAGTCTATAAATTAAATGTATCTACGAAATGAGGGATGTTAGTTATGAGCGCATCAAAGCGCGAGCCAAATTACAAGGTAAGGCGAGTAACTTGGCTAACCGTATTATTGACTCGCATAAGGTCGTTGATTGGTGGTGAGCTTGAGCATTTAATAACCGTCAATCGCAGTAAAAGGCCGTGGCATATGCCGATTATCGCCGCTATTGCCATTAGTTTCCCTGTATTTGTGGGCGCTTACTTTGATGCTTTGTCATCAGGAATCAAGGCGTCTTTAGGGGCAATGGTCATCTTGAATTTGCCTTTAGTCGGCAAATTGCCTTATCGCTTAGTGACGGTAATGGCATGGGGCTTTGCGCTGTCATTGTGTTTTGCCTTTGGTTTGATAGCCCAGCAAGTACCCATTCTTAGGCTGCCAGTATTTATGCTGATAGCCTTTGGTGTGGTTATCTTTGGGCGTTATTATCGCCAGCCACCGCCCGCAGGACTATTTGTAATGATGGCAGGAGCGATTGCGTTATTCATACCAGTGCCGCTAGAAAATATCATGTCAGCAACTGGGCTTGTGATGCTCGGCAGTGGCTTTGCCTTAATCATGGGGCTACTGTATTCGCTGTTTTTATTAGCGACGCGTCCTGCTACGCCTACACCAATCTACAGCTATGAGCCCGATACCATTAGTGAGAGCATTATTGTCGCGGGCTTTGTGAGTTTAGCGCTGCTGATTGCATTGATGCTGAATATGCCTAATCCGTATTGGGCGGCAGTCAGTTGCTTCCTTATCATTCAGGGTATCCATTTACGTACGATGTGGATTAAGCAAATACATCGTTTACTAGGGACATTGGTAGGCGTGGGGCTGGCGAGTTGGATGCTATCTTGGGGCTTGCCAATATGGGGTGTGGCTATTTCGATATTGATTATGATGCTTTGCATTGAATCATTAGTCGATCGTCATTATGGCTTAGCAGTCATATTTATCACGCCGCTGACGATATTCATCGCGGAATACGGCAGTGGTTTGCCGCTTACGTCAGCAGCTTATCAAGAAGTGACAAACGCGCGCTTGCTCGATACCTTACTTGGCTGCATGGTCGGTCTTGGCGGTGGAGTCGTTATGCATTCAACGAATTTACGCGTACCGCTGCGCCGTATAGAAAAATGGGTGCTCACGCGTTTTGGCTAGTATAAAAAACCTAGATTTTGACTATGTTATGGCTATAGCCAATTGAATATAAAAGAGGTACATTAAAAATAGCGTTATACTGGGATAAATTTTCCTCGCTTGCTGTGCGCTTCGCACTCCAGAGGCGGCGCAACCTATATTTTAAAAATAAGCATCCCAGTAGCACTGTATTCTTTTTAAATTGAATCGACTATATATTATAGTGGCTGCGCTCATGAGACGTTTTTTATGCTGATGAGTTTTCTAATGTCGCGCTTGCTTGTGTCACATCAATAGCATGTCCTGTCCACCGCTCAAAACTTAATGCCGCTTGCCCGATAAGCATGCCATAACCGTCAGATATCTGGGCGCCACGTGCCGCAAAATGCTGCAAAAATGGCAGCTCACGTCCATACATCATATCGTAAGCGAATTGGCAGTTTAGCTCATCGGCTAATGGCAACGTTTCACCTGATAGCCCGATGGATGTGGCATTGATGATGATATCAAACTCTCCGCTTAAATCAGCCGTCGCACAGGTATGAATGGTGTATTGATTTATCGTTTCGCTTGCGGCGCTAAGCTCAGCAACTAATACTTCAGCCTTGTTCAATGTACGATTTGCGATGGTTAGCTGACTGATACCGGCTTCAATCAGTGGCAATATAACGCCACGTGCTGCACCGCCTGCGCCAATGAGTGCCACGCGTGCGCCATTAAGTGGCCAGCCTAAGCAGCTGATATGATTGACCAAGCCTTGACCATCGGTATTGTCGCCATAGACTGCTTCTGCTATCGTTGCGCCATTTTTTAGTGCCTCTTTATTTAGCAGAAGTGTATTGACCGCGCCTGCGATTTTGGCATGCTCAGATAAGCCGGCACGCGTCAAACAGCAATCATAAGCGATTTGTTTAAATGGTACGGTCACATTGGCACCCACACCGCCGCCATGGAAAAACGCCTCAATGACTGCCGTAAAGCTGGCATCATTATCAGGACAATACTGTCGCTGATAGCTAATATCTATGCCTACCTGCGCTGCAAATAGCGTATGAATTTCAGGGGATTTACTGTGGGCAATCGGATTACCAATAACGATAAAATGCTGGGTCATAAATAGTCCGCTGGCTGCAAAGGGTAAAAGGAAAAATAAAAGCGTTGGTAAGAAACAGTGTTAATTCAATCATCATAAGGGATAACGCTGTGTTTGACAAACCTAGCGCTTGACTAGTAAGCCTTTCATTAAATAGGTATTTTTGACAAAATGGGTTTTTAACAAATCTGTACTCTCTGCGAGTGTTATCGGTAACGTAAAGGGTAGTCAAGTGTTAAGCAGTTGGGTAAACTAGAGAGCATGAAAAAGTGCCAGCATGTTCGAATGATTGCTTAAATATATAAAGCTGGGTTATAAAAATTTAGTTATAAACGCTTAGTTATAAAAAACGTTTTAATAAAAGACATTGTTCATTATCAGCGGCATCTCTGCCTGCTCGTTAATACCATTTTCAGAACCATCTAAAAGTGTGAGTAAATTGCCCATGTGGAATAAGACCTTACAGACCATTATGGTCAGTACGATAATGGCAGTTGGCGTGTCTTTGAGCGCCTGTGATAGCACCAAGGATAGTGATGCAACAGCTCAAGAAGTGAGTACTGATGCCAGCAAGCAGAATGTCGCTGATACGCCTAAACCAGAAAGCGCTGCGACGAATGCCGATTTAGATGGTGCTACCCCCCAAGAAGGCACACCGGTTAAATATGATGTCGCGTCGTGGGGCACTCAAAAAGTACAAGCGCTCAATGTCGACCAGTTGGATAGTATAAAATCAACCTTTGGTAAGGTGGTCAGCACTGACGAAAATAGCTTAGACTATGCCAGTAATCCAGCTGCCAAATACCGTTTTATGAATACTGATGCGCCTTATTTAGATCTTATTGATTCTGAAAAATATCTTGAGCTTGGCTGGTATTTTGCCAATCCTACTGACTCTGATAAAGAAAAAGAGCTGAGTCAAAATCATGCCAAAAAATCCTATACGCTTGCACGTCAACTGATGGGTGATGAAGGCGGCAAGCTGGTTGCTGATATGCTTAACGGCCAAATCATCAAAAACAAAGTTGTTGGCGGTCAAAAAGTAGAGTTGGC
The DNA here is from genome assembly GCF_002224105.1 of Psychrobacter sp. DAB_AL32B. Classification (NCBI taxonomy): domain Bacteria; kingdom Pseudomonadati; phylum Pseudomonadota; class Gammaproteobacteria; order Moraxellales; family Moraxellaceae; genus Psychrobacter; species Psychrobacter sp. DAB_AL32B. The sequence continues at coordinate 12,381 of NZ_NEXU01000088.1, forward strand.
AAAATGTGAGTTTTATAGCTGTATGCTAATCATCAATAAATCCGCTGCCCAAACAGATAATAAATAAACCATGCTGCCGTCCAATAGCTGGTCATGCCTGTCTCATCTGCCTCAAACAGATAAGTCGCCAGATAACTCAACGGTTACCGCCTCATTAGACAATCGCGGATTGGCATATGCCGATGGGTTTTTTACCACCATGGGCGTTATAAATGGGCTCATACTGTGGCAAGACTATCATCATCAGCGTCTCATCTCTCATGCCAAGGCATTGCAACTTGATTTAGACAGCCTCTCACTACTGGCTATCTTGCAAACGCATGCTCAGCAGCTATCGCAAGGTATACTTAAGCTAATAATAACTCGCGCCGTGCAAGATATCCGTGGCTACGGCTATACGCCAAGCGAGTCCGGTAGCAAGTGCGAGATTTGGCTAAAATCCTCTGCGATGACTATTGCAACATCCAAGCAGCTGCATTTACCTGATTGTCGCTTAATTCCCATGCAGTCTGCCAGCACTGCCGTTTGCTTATTCTCGCAGCTTGCTTGTTTGCCGCCGCCTCTTGCGGGACTGAAAAGCCTTAATCGTCTCGATAATGTGCTGGCAAGTGCTGAGTTACAAGGCATCAAAGCCCATGCAGTAGCGTCTAATGAAGAGCTAGGTATTAGTGAAGGCTTGCTGCGTGATATGAGTGGGCGCTGGGTTGAAGGTACGATGAGTAATGTATTTTATCAACTATCAAATACTCGATTAGTAGAATCAGAAAGTATTTTAAATGTTAATCAACACAACTCCAACTACCTCAGAACTGGTCAATGGTATACGCCATCTATGGCACAATCGGGCGTCGCTGGAGTAATGCGACAAGTCATCATGGATGGCTTAGCTAAGACTGACACGCCAGTAATTATCAAACCGTTAACGGACGAAGATTTGCCACAGTTAAGCCAACTGTTCTTTTGTAATGCTGTGCGCGGGGTCATGCCAATGAAAAGTCTGGCATTGTTATCGGGTGAAATAATGGATTTTTAATCTGTTTCATTTTATTCAAAAATATTAAATTTAGTATCAATACAATCGTCAGGATACAAAATAACTTCTTCATTGCGATACATATCTTGTGCTTTTAATAGCGCTTCTTGCTCGTTTTCTGCCCCAACCTCTACTATATTACTTAGCGTTTCAACAATTTCTATTTGAAATATTTTCAAAGTCTGCTCATTTTTTTTATCATAACCATTCTCAATGTTAGTAAATTCAGCCAATGGCTGAGCATTGCAATTAGGACAATAGCTTTGTTTAGCGACCCAATCTTCGCTTAACACTCTAATGATTTGGCTTGGTGATTTATAGTTCTTGGCAAGGCTTTGATTGAAATGTAGATTCATAAGCAGTTTTCTTATTAGAAGAAGGAATTAAAAGTAATAAGAATGGTTACGAGTATTAAGCCATATAAATTGGCTTAAACGCTAAGTTAATTCATAAGCTAAGCAAATACCATTGAAAATCGCACGGTTCAGTGCTAAATTCTAGCAATCTTCTGCCTCGCGAGTTGCCATGAGCACGCCCACACCTGAAACGCCTCCTAAAAGCCCTAATGATACGCCATCTAATAACCAAGAAGGCACTGCTGATGAGCGTGTCGACACGGCACCGCTGGACTCAAAACCAGTAGTAGATGAGGCAGTCGCAGAAGAAGTACCGGCGACGGATATCTCACTCATTAGCGGAGAAAATAAACCACGCCATTATAAAGTCGATAACCCATCGTTTTTTATGCAGCGCGGTTATCAAGTGTTATTGGTGCTTGGACTGATTGCAGTATTTTTCTTAGTGATGGTTTATCAGACCTTGTTTGGACGGATTGAGCAACCAAAGCAGATGGTGACGATTGAACAAGGTCAGACTTATTACGGGCTATTGTCGCAATGGCAGCATGTGCCGTTATTTTCTGCCACTATTGCCAAGCTCTATATTAAATCGCAAGTCGATGCGCCGTTGCATGCAGGCATTTACCAATTTCCTGCGAACCCAACAATCGCTGAAGCTCTCCAAGTCTTAGAGCAAGGCGAAAAAGCAGCGATGGTAAAGGTGCAAATTATCGAAGGTAAACCGTCTAAAGATTTATATCAGGCGCTACGTGACAATAAAGGCATCAAAAAAGAAGTGCTGACCAGTGACGCGGATAACGCCAGTATTGCGCAAGCGTTGGACTTGGTTGGTATCTTGCCAGATGCGGTAGTGAACAGTAATGACCCTATCGTCAATCACAATCTTGAGGGTTGGTTTGCCCCTGACACTTATTATTATGGTGAAGGAGCCAGTGATAAGCAGGTGCTGACTGACTTGTATAAACGCCAGCAGCAAGCGTTGACTAAAGCTTGGGAAAACCGGGCTCCAAATTTACCTTATAAGAGTCCTTATGAAGCGTTAGTGATGGCATCGATTATCGAAAAAGAAACCAGTGTGGCAGAAGAGCGTCCATTGGTATCGGCGGTGTTTAATAATCGCTTGAATAAAGGTATGCGCATGCAAACCGATCCGACCATCATCTATGGTATGGGTAGCCGTTACGAAGGTAATATTCGCCGTAAAGACATCGATGAAAAAACGGCTTATAACACTTATCAAATCGACGGTCTACCACCAACACCCATCGCATTACCTTCAGCGGCCTCTATTGAAGCGACCTTGCATCCTGCCGATAGCGAAGCGCTATACTTTGTAGCGACAGGTAATGGCGGGCATAAATTTACCAATAGCTTGGCTGAGCACAATCAAGCGGTCAAAGACTATCTCAGCGTCATGCGTGAAAAGAAAGCCCAAACGCCGCCGCAGTAACTGGCTCCTTATGTTACTTTTTATATTACTTAAAAAAACCATCGTTTAATAAGCGTTATAACCATAAATAATAACAATGATAACGCTCATCAATGACATAAGGTCATATCATGTCAGCATCTATACAACCTCATTTATCTCATATCAACACTGCGCCCATTCAAGGGCGTTTTATTAGTTTTGAGGGTACCGAAGGCGTCGGCAAGACTACCGCCATTGAGCAGCTATGCGCACGCTTGCAAGCGCGTGGCATTGATTATCTGCGTACCCGCGAGCCGGGTGGTAGTCCGTTTGCTGAACGCTTGCGTGAGATATTGTTAGACCCTAATACCGCTATCAATGATGATACGGAATTGCTATTAATGTTTGCCGCACGTTGCGACCATATGCAGCAAGTTATTTTGCCCGCGCTGCAACGTGGGACATGGGTGATATGCGACCGATTTACCGACTCGACCATTGCTTATCAAGGCTTTGGACGGGCGCATGGCGATGTTACTGTACGCCGCAAAATTGACATGCTTATCGAGCAGTTCGTCGCGCAGTTACCTGAGCTAACCTTATGGTTGGATTTGCCGGTATTAGAAGGTATGGCACGCGCCAATAAACGTAGTGCGGCTGACCGCTTTGAGCAGCAGGCAACTGAGTTTTTCACTAGAGTGTATAATGGTTTTAGTAGTCTTGCTGCCGAGCATCCTGAGCGCATACAACGTATTGATGCATCAGGCAGCGCTGATGAGGTCAGCGCGCGAATATGGCAGACGGTTAAAGAGAAATGGGATGTTTAATAGATAGCTTTATAAAGCCATGAGCTTGCCCAAATAAAAAGCCCCGACTTATAAGTTGGGGCTTTCTTTATTGATAAATATTTAAAATGGTTGGATATTTAAAAAAGCCATATTTATTCATTATGCACTTTTTGTTTCAATCGTTTTTACTTGAGTCTTTTTTACCTAAATCTTTGCTCAGTTCGACTTCATTATTAGCGCTATTCGCAGCTTTATCACTACTTGAGTCCGGTAAACGATTGGGGTCAAGGGAGCCTTTTTTGGTTTTAGGCGCGTTACCATTGCCATTTCCACTGCTTTTCCCACTATTTTTACTGTTGCCAGCTGTTTTGGTTTTTACAGTTGCTGTCGAAAGATCAGACGCTATCTCTTTATTTTCATCACTCACAGTGTTTTTAGGTGCTGATAATTGAGTCGTTACTATTGTAGATGAGGCGGCTGAAGTATTGGTTAAGCTACTGGTCAAAGTTTCTTGCTCAGCCTGTATATCCGTCTCTTTATTCGCTTCTACGATAGGCGCTACTAGCGTTGCATCATTGTCACCGTCCGTTAGCTCTACTTCTTGACGCTTTTCAGGTGCTTTAGAGCTGGACTCAAAGTTTGCATCCGCTGCCGCGCGCGCTTGCTCTTGTTTGGGCGTCACATCGACCGGTTTTGGCTGTACTTCATCATCCACTACCAATGAGATAAGCTTACGATCACGCGGTACGGTACCATCGAATTTATCAGTAATGACGTGCAGCTTGCCTTCTTTGTCAACGGTATAGAGCGGCACGAATTGTTTATTATCGGCTTTATACTGCTCAAAGCTGTAGCTATCAGTGATATTGGTAATTTTAATACGGGCTTTTTTGGACAGCATACTGGCAAGCTTGGTATAAGTGGCATCATTGCCAAATAACCACTTCGAATGAAAGTTTGCTTGCTTGTTATCCGTTCACTTTT
>NZ_NEXU01000089.1:0-13666 GCF_002224105.1 Psychrobacter sp. DAB_AL32B
GGCGCGCTTGCTCTCGTTTTGGCGTCACATCGACCGGTTTTGGCTGTACTTCATCATCCACTACTAATGAGATAAGCTTACGATCACGCGGTACGGTACCATCGAATTTATCAGTAATGACGTGCAGCTTGCCTTCTTTGTCAACGGTATAGAGCGGCACGAATTGTTTATTATCGGCTTTATACTGCTCAAAGCTGTAGCTATCAGTGATATTGGTAATTTTAATACGGGCTTTTTTGGACAGCATACTGGCAAGCTTGGTATAAGTGGCATCATTGCCAAATAACCACTGCGAATGAAAGTTTGCTTGCTTGTCATCGCGTTCACTTTTAACTTTTTCATCGCTGAATTTGAGACGGTATAATTTGCGCTCACCAAATTCATGACGGTAATGAATCTCAGACAAGGTGTTCATCTCTTTATCCATACTCATGGCAAACAGACGACCGATACCGATAAGATCCAGATGATGATCGGCATGGTCAGAGACAGGATTGCCAAAGTAGGTACGCAGACCACTCATGCGCGCACTGGCGATATTGGTATAGTTATTATGGGCGACGATGACGTCGAAGCCCTGATCTTTTAAGGAAGTAGCGACTAACAGGGCGATTGGGTTTGAGCCTACGACCAAAATACCGTTGGTTTCAGGCTCACGCACACCCAAAAAGTTACCCACCATTTTCGCGCCCAAACCTTGAATCATTACGGTACCAATAATGACCAAAAATACCAAAGGTACGAGTAGCTCGACACCTTGTATATCATACTCTTGCAAGCGAATAGCAAACAGTGATGAGATAGCGGCTGCGACGATACCACGTGGACCAATCCAGCTGATCATCAGCTTTTCATTGGTTTTTAGGTTGGAGCCAATAGACGATGCCCAAACCGATAGGGGACGCGCGACAAACATTACAATGGCTAGTAGCACGATACCTGCAAAACCAACACTGAGCAGACTTTCAAGCTCAACACGAGCAGCAAGAATAATAAACAACACTGACACTAATAAGATGGTCAACGATTCATTAAACTCTAAAATCGTATCACGTGGGAATTTGGGCCAGTTAGCCAGCGCCACCCCAAGCACGGTGACGGTCAATAAGCCAGACTCGTGCTCTAAATGATTCGATATTGAAAATAATACCAAAACAAAAGACAGGGTGAAAACATTACGCAAAAATTCAGGGATCATATGCTTGCGCATTAAGAAGGCTAAAGCCCACGCGCCAGCCAAACCCATCACTGTTGCCAACACCACAATTTTGGCAAACAGCAAGATACTACTGGCTTCACCGCCCGAGATGATATATTCATAAACCAATACCACCGCAATCGCGCCGATAGGATCAATGATGATACCTTCCCATTTTAAGATGTTGGAGATGGTTTTATTGGGGCGCACACTGCGTAGTAGCGGCATAATAACCGTCGGACCGGTGACGCAAACCAGTGCCCCGAATAGTAAAGCGATAATAGGATCGACATCAAATAGCAAGTATGTCGAAAGCGCCACGATAGCAATCGTGATAAGGACGCCGACCGACACCAGCATCTGTACGACAGAGCCGTGTTGTTTAATCTCATCAAACTCTAAGGTCAGCGAGCCTTCAAACAAGATAATCGCCACGCCCAATGAGATAAAAGGGAACATCAGCTCACCCAATACTAAGTCAGGATCGAAAACCCCTAATACTGGTCCAACAATAATACCAATCAGTAATAAAAACAAAATGGACGGCTGCTTTAAATACCAAGCCAACCATTGGGCGGCAATGCCAATCCCAACCACGCCGGATAATAATAGGGCGGTATCCATAAATTAATCCTTTTATAATCTTGTCATATTCTATATCTATCAAAGCGCGACAGTTATTAGCATAATAACCTGCTATCAAAAAAACCTGCCACTAAAATAAGCGGTCAAAAACACCTGTAACCGCTGGGCGATAACCTATATCGCTACTATTAATCGCAGCATCAGTATCAATCGCACTATCGATCAAAGCATGAATCACAATATAAGTAAGATATGATATATCTACTATATCGCAGTAAAGACAAAAGCTTTGTCAGATTAATAAACATAATCTAGAAAGCAAAAGATGAAAAATAAGTGTGATGATGGCTAATGTAATAAAAATGACAGCATGTAAAATTAACTTTTGTTTACTGTAAGAGTTATTTGGCTTGTTATCATAACATGATTTTATTTTATGTATGTTAAGGCGGACTTTGAACAGACTTGCTGTTTTGTCGTGCATGCTCAGAGTAGGCGACTAGATTAACGCTGTTTATGATAGAAAAGATAAAGTTTTATACCATAAGTATAAAATGGACGGTAAACTAACAAACCACAGCAGAGTGCTATTTTGAGTGACTCTCTTTTATCTTGAACTGCTTATACAACATTGTTATCAATAACGGTCAGATCAAACCTGTTTATAACAGCGATTTATAACAACTATAAAAACCCATCATAGGGAGGATAATATGCTTATTAGTATCTCTAAACTACCTAACGCGCTTAATTTAGTGCGCTGTTTACAACATAGTGCGCTGGCAATTGCCGTTGCCACCACAATGGTTGCTGGTATCAATATAGCCACTATGCCGAGTGCGCAAGCGGCGGTTACCACGGCAGATTTCTCAGGTTTGGTACAGCAAGTCACCCCAGCGGTGGCACGCGTGAATGTGACCAAAACCGTTAGTGAGGCTGAGCTTGCTAAAGCCCAAACGGCTGAGCTGTTACGAAAATTCTTTGGTGATCGCTTGCGTATTCCCGATCAAGCAGCGACGCCTGCGATTGAACACGCCTATGGCACTGCCTTCTTTGTCACCGCAGATGGTTATATGTTGACCAATCACCATGTGGTCGCGGGCGCAGACAAAATCAGTGTCACGCTCAATGATAGAACGGAGCTGGATGCAACCTTAGTTGGCAGTGACGAGCGTTCGGATGTGGCGGTATTAAAGGTCACTGGTAGAAAATTCCCAGCGCTGCCGATTGGTGATTCTAATAGCTTAAAAGTGGGTGAGCCCGTACTGGCCATTGGATCACCATTTGGTTTTGATTATTCGGCATCTGCGGGCATTGTCAGCGCCAAATCACGCAACTTTTCGCGTGAAACCAGCGTGCCCTTTATTCAAACCGATGTGGCATTGAACCCTGGTAACTCAGGTGGCCCCTTATTTAATCAGCGCGGGGAAGTAATTGGTATCAACTCTCGTATCTTTAGTGGCACGGGCGGTTATATGGGGCTATCGTTTTCTATCCCAATTGATGCGGCGATGGATATTTACGAGCAGCTCAAAACCAATGGCGAGGTCGCGCGCGCCTATCTCGGCATTTACCCGCAAGATATCGATCGTAATCTGGCCGAAGCTTATAACTTAGCTCGTCCACAAGGAGCATTATTAACACGAGTCTCACCAGATTCACCGGCCCAAAAAGCAGGGCTAAAATCAGGGGATATTATTTTACAATACAATGATATTCAGATTATGGAAGCATCAGATGTATTGAACCTCATTAATCGGGCACGTCCAGATGATACATTTCGCGTACAGATTCAGCGTGATGGTAAGCAATCTATAATCACCGGCAAGCTCAGTAACGCATCGAGCGATATGCAAGCACAAAATAGTACTCAGAAAAATAACGAAATAAGCTTGGGACTGGCACTGCGCAATTTGACCCCAGAGGAGAAAGTAGAGCTGGCATCTGATAATAAAACCGGTGTATTGGTTACCGCGATTGAGCCAACAGGATTGGCTGCACGCTCCGGCATACTGGCGGGTGACGTTATTACCAATCTGCATCAAAAACCCATCAAAGCGGTCAATGATTTTTCTAGTGCCGTTTCATTACTACCTAAAAAGGGCGTGGTGACTATTGAGATTATGCGTCAAGGTATTCCGGGTATTATCGGTTTGCGGATTGAGTAGGATTGGATAGTTGATACTATTACTGCTATCAATCACTTCTATCAGTGCTGGCTCAATAATTTATTTGCTTGTATCGTCCAACTATCGATGTGTTGACGATTCGTTAAAATGCCTTAAAAGGTTTTATCGGTGCTTAGTAATTACGCTAAACTAACTGTTCAGTCTAAAAGCTTTAAACGATTAACTTTGTATTCAATATTTATTGATAGCTGATACTAAAACTAATAGGCATTTTTTCGTCAGACACATCGATTAGGCATTAATTGATTGATAGCGGTTAAGCCAAAATATGCTACACTAGCAGGCGTTTTTATTGCTATCTATCTGTTGGATTTACAGCGGATAAAAACAGCGTTAATAACGTTATGATATATATAAATACTCAGTATTAACATCAAGCAAGATCTTGCCATTGGCGTTTATGAGCACGCATAGTATTCGCGCGGACATAGATATAAGCAGTAAGCATCGAACATTGGCACTTGCAAACGACTTATCATGTGATAGCTTTGATAAAAGCTAAGATAATATAGTAAGGCACGGTTATGAGCACAGCATACGACGAGATCAAAACCCAACTACAAGGCTCAATGGTAGCCTTGATAACGCCCATGCATCCTGACGGCACGGTCGATTATAAACGTCTGGCAGACCTCATAGATTGGCAAATTGAACAAGGCACTCATTGCCTCGTCGCCGTCGGTACGACTGGCGAATCCGCGACATTGTCAATGCAAGAACATAGCGATGTGATTCGCTATTTTGTGCAGCATGTCAAAGGTCGCGTGCCAGTGATTGCTGGTACAGGCGCGAACAATACCATGGAAGCGATCAAGCTGACCAGAGATGCTAAAGAAGCGGGTGCAGACTGCGCATTATTGGTTGCTCCTTATTATAATAAACCGCCACAAGAAGGTTTATATCAACATTATAAAGCCATCGCTGAGGCGGTGGATATGCCGCAGATGCTTTATAACGTGCCGGGACGTACGGTCGTTGATATCGCGCAAGAAACCGTTGAACGCTTAGCTGATATCGATAATATCATTGCGATTAAAGATGCGACAGGTTCGGTTACTCGCGGTGAGCAATTAATTAAAGCCGTTGGTGATAGACTTATCGTCTTATCTGGTGATGATGGCACAGCGCTTGAATTGATGAAAGTTGGTGGCAAAGGTAATATTTCTGTGACTGCCAACGTTGCCCCAAAAGCGATGAGCGAAACTTTTACAGCAGCCTTACGCGGTGATTTTGACGCGGCTAACAAAGCACATGATGTTGTGAAGCACTTACATCGTGATTTATTTATTGAATCCAGTCCTATCCCAGCGAAGTACGCCCTGCATAAAATGGGTATGATAGATACTGGTATTCGCTTGCCACTCGTATGGCTGGCTGAACAACATCATGCAACGATTGATACCGCCCTGGTTCGCGCAAACCTATTATAAAAATTAAGCTTATAAATGCTAAGTCTGTTATTCATGACATCGGTTTAGCAACCGTTTATAAGATTTTGTAAAACGATAAGCTGATTGTCTACATAGGCAACGATTGCTAACTCAGAGAGATAATATGATGAAAGTATCATCAACGACAGTCAAAATATTCCCTGCTATGATGACCTTGATTTTGGGTAGCACCTTAGTATTAAGCGGCTGCCAAGCGACAAAAGAATTGATTGGCAAGCGTGATAACGGTAGCTTAGAATATCAGCAAAGCAAAAAACTTACGCCAATAGAGCTACCTGTTGCGCAAGAAACTGCACCGTTTGTACCGCTATACCCCACACCTAATGCGGGTGCAAGTACACTCAAATTACAGAATGAGTCGGGTAAACAGTATCAATTGCCTAAACCTCAACGTAGTTTGGCTGCGGTTGAAGCATCAGAGTAGGCCCCTTTTTCATCCCTATCTATACCGCTGATTTTTTATTAGTGTTAGCTCTATTTGGTTAACACGGTAATATAAAACTCTTAGCGGTCGCTGCGCGTTTTTACCACATAAGCTTGAACGAACAGGAATCCCCATAATGCAAAAGCAAGAACTGCTGTATAAAGGCAAAGCCAAATCTGTTTATGAAACAGAAGACAATGACCTACTGATTTTACATTTCCGTGATGATACCTCAGCGCTTGATGGTAAGCGTATCGAACAATTAGCACGCAAAGGCGTGGTAAATAACCGATTCAATGCTTTTATCATGCAAAAACTGGCTGACGCTGGCATCGAAACACATTTTGAAAAGCAATTGTCTGAAGACGAAGTGTTGGTCAAGCGTTTGGATATGATTCCGGTTGAGTGCGTTGTGCGTAACTTTGCTGCGGGCAGTTTGGTTCGTCGTTTAGGTTTAGAAGAAGGTTTAGCTTTGACGCCGCCTACTTATGAGCTGTTCTATAAAGATGATGCGCTTGGTGACCCGATGGTAAATGAGTCGATTTCTGTGTCTCTTGGTTGGGCAACTGACGCTCAACTGGCGAAAATGGAAGAGCTGAGCCATCAAGTAAATGAAGTGTTAACAGCTCTGTTTGATGCAGGCGATTTGATACTGGTAGACTTCAAACTAGAGTTCGGCGTATTCCATGACCGTATCGTTTTAGGTGATGAGTTTTCACCGGATGGTTGCCGTATTTGGGATAAAGTTACCAAGAAAAAACTGGATAAAGACCGTTTCCGTCAGTCATTAGGCGACGTGATTGAAGGCTATGAAGAAGTGGCAAAACGTATTGGTGTGCCATTAAGTTAAGTGCTTGATAAAGATTTAAGAAAATAAAAAACTGAGCCACGTGCTCAGTTTTTTTATGGCTATAAGATAAAGCTATTACCTAATGATAAGGTATAAAAGGCACCTAAAGTACGGGTAATTTCTTATACTAATTTCGATTCCCTATACAGGCATCGAACTAATAGTCTTAGATACGACTTTAATGGCTATGAAATCGATAGGACGGATGATTCCCATTAAGCTATTTGATTGAAATCTCCCAAGTTAGTTTCTGCAAGATTGTCAGCATAGCTCAGACTCTAAAGAGTGGGAGTTTAAGATGGTTAATCGACTAAGAAAGGATGCATCACAGTTTAGTAAGCGCCCAATTAGAGAGTATCTAGAATATTCAGTCACGATTATATTGAAGCTTAGTGGGCTTCGTGTCTCGCGGATTATTAGCCGGTCAAATATTATGCTTTGCGGCTACATACCTTCCAAAATTGTCTAGCACACCCTGCCAATCTGCCCGCTCCTCGTTGCTGGGGATCGTCGGATCAGCGTTAAACGTCTGTCGGACGATAGTGTCAGTGCCGTTTTCGGAAAAATTCACGCGGATAAGGCGGTCATCATCCATCTGCCGCCATTCGATCAGACGGTTTGTTTCTACTTGCGTGTAGATAGCGGCAAAATCGAAACCTGACTTACCAACTTTAGACTCGATGCGCAGTTCTAACAAGCCACCAACCTTCAAGTCGTTCGATGCCGTGATTGTATGCCATTCGCCGCAAGAGTCCCATTGTAGGATGTCATTCGGATCATTGAAAGCGTGCCAAACAACATCGATCGGCGCAGGAATTTTGGTTTCAGTAATGATTTTCATGAGTTAGAACGCCACGGTGCGAGTAAAGTTTTTTATCTTCCTAGATTGTTAAATTCTAAAAAGTAAGGTGTGTTGTTGTATTCTCTCAAAATGTTGAGCTTCCGACAATCTTAGGGCGGTTTAGTCTTATAAACGTGTTAAATAGGTTATACCCTAATGGAATCACCTATTTATACCTCTTAATCAATTAAAAGACCACTCAAAATAGACCTGTTTAATAGAACTACTTATAACAGACTATTAAGCTTTGTGCGTGTGCTTACTGCTCATGAAACCTCATAATAATTTACCCCCTGACTATACTTATTTATGGCTGCCCTTAAGCTTGAGCGTGACCATTTCAGGCATTCGTTCTCTCATTTAAATTTCTTATACAGCCATCAAACACAGCGCAAACACTGTCCTAGATACCGCATGTTATTTTTATGCTAACTTATTAGCTGTTAAGAATATAAAAATAATAAAAGGTTGTCATCAATGCTAACGCCTGAACTGCCCACGACTCAGTCTACTATTTTAGAGCCATCGTGGTTTACCCGCCCAACTTGCGTGGTCGCTGCTGACTTAATTGGCAAAATTTTGTGCCGACAGCTGACAGATAGCGACGGTAAGCAAAAAATATTGCGGATGCGTATCTCAGAAACGGAAGCTTATATTGGTGAAGATGATGCCGCGTGTCATGCGCATGCAGGCACACGCACGCCACGCACAGAGGTTATGTACAGTCAAGGCGGTGTATTTTATGTATATCTTACCTATGGCATTCATCATATGCTCAACTTAGTCAGCGGACCGATTGAGTCGCCAGAAGCTGTTCTAATACGTGCTGGATTTTTAACAGACGATAGTGACCGCTTGATTGAAGAGCAATTAATAGGATCAACCAAGCAATTAAATCATATTAAACAGCTAGCAGGTCCTGGAAAGCTGACGAAGGGCTTACAAATAGATCGAGCATTATACGGCAAACCTATTATTCCGGCCTCAAAAGTCTGGGTCGAAGATGATGGTTGTCAGCCACCAGTGTCACTGCGTCCACGCATCGGTATCGATTACGCTGGCGAGGCGAAAGATTGGTTACTGCGCTATATATGGACCGACCATCCTTCTCTATCGAAAAAATAGCTGCTTTTATGATTTTCTTTGATTCAATTTTAAAGATACTTGATGAGGTTAATATATGTATAAACTCACCGTTTTCATTCCAGAAGAAGCGTTAGAGCAGGTAAAATCAGCGTTGTTTGCTGCGGGCGCTGGGAAGATTGGCAATTATCAACAGTGCTGCTGGCAAGTGCAGGGGGTAGGGCAGTTTATGCCATTGAAGGACAGTAAGCCACATATTGGGACGCATGATAGTTTGGAGATTGTCAGTGAGTGGCGGGTAGAGATGGTGGTTGCTACTGCCAATATTGATAACGTCGTCCACGCATTAAAGCAGGCGCATCCTTATGAAACGCCTGCCTACGATGTGATTGACGTACTGGATTTTTAAAAGAAGCTTTTTAACATGTATTTTTAACAGTGGCTCGGCTTTGAACCGAAGTGCCACCTTTAAAATCGCTCAAACCTTTTACCCTAAAAAGCCAGACTATTAGTCTTCTTTTATTTTAATCACGTTATAGCTTGGATAAGCAAGTTCGATTTTATAGTCTTCACCACCACGTCGGGCTTTCACTTTTATTTTGCTGTCGCCTTTTTTATATTTGACGTCTTCAACACGGTAGCCCATGTTACTTACTTTATTAGCCGCCTTTTGCTCAATAGCGGGACGATAAAGATCGTTATCAATGGCCTTGATCGTTTTCTTGTGTTTCTTATAGACGCTACTGTCTTTATAAATATCTTCGTAGAGGTCGCCATAAGCGTTGTAGCCAGGAGCGGTGACACAGCCCGTCGTTATCGTCAATAGCATGGCTGCTATACTGGTCGCGGCGGTGGTTTTTAATAGAGATTTATGGTTCATAATGTAGACTCCTCATTGTCTGTACTCATTGTTCATATCAAGCCATCATTAACATCAAAGGTTTAGTTAAATGTTTTTAAAATACGTCTTAGCAGATATTAAGCCACATTAAACGTCATCAATCTTATAATAGCCGAGTTCAATTTTATAATCTTGGCTGCTAAACGCCTAGCCGTTAGGCCATATATTTCCTTTTTTATGACGTCTCCAAGAGTTTTATTCTATTTATAATGGTAATTGTTATTATTATAACGACCGTTATTATTGTATCGGCCCTTATTGTTTTTATGACTACCGTTCTTTTTGTATCGACCTTTATTATTTTTATAATGACCGTTTTTATTATTGTAGCGATTATTGTTGTTACTATAATGACCGTTATTATTATAATTGCCTTGATTATAACGGCCGTTATTTTTATAGAGCACGTTGCCGTGATTATTACCTTGCTGACGATGGACTTTCTGATTATCGTAGCTTGGTGTCACAGTGGTACAAGCAACGGTGGTGCCCAATAAGGCAACCACAAAACCAGCAGAAAAAACGGTTTTTAGCGTTGAGAAAGTAAAGATTTTCATAATAAGCGTTCCTATTATATTGTTAATATTTCATTCATTATGGTGACTATACAGATACTCGATAATGAAGTGCTATCATAAAAAATGGTCAGATAAACCAAGGGCTGGTTTATCTGACCAAAGGCATCAAATGGTTAACGATGCCAAAATTTTATCTGTTGCCTAAAAGAGTACAATTAACAAAGGTTAGGGTTGTTAATGTTAGTCTTTGTAATATCAGTCTTTTTCGATCTTAATAACATTTAGGTTTGGATAGCCAAGTAAAATATCATATTCTTGTGAGCCGCGTTTGGCTTCAATCTCAAAAACGCCGCGATTGTTCTTTTCTTCAAGCTCTATATCTTTGACCCGATAGCCCATTCCTTCTACTTTTCTAATGGCGCGCTGTTTAATCGCTGGGTAACGCGCTTCTTTCTTAATTCTGTCTTCGACATCATCATTTTTATAACGATTGTTATTATTATATTTACCGCTGTTATGGTGTTTACCATTGTAGCCATTGTTTTTATCTTGCCAGATATTAGACCAAGCTTTTTTGTTCGAACTAATGAGTCTTAGATCTGGAGAAGTGTATTTAAGCTCATACGCTTGATTATTCTTTTTGGCAAATGCGGTAAGCACACGATTGCCACGATTACTATCAGACCTGATGTCCATTACTTGATAGCCTTGACGACGTAAGTCTTTACGCAGCTGTTGGATAGCACGATTGTTTTCAGCATTCGAATAGCCACTATTATCATTGTATATCGGATAATTATCATAACCCGAACCTGCCACGGCACAGCCAGCAGTTGCTCCTATTAGAGTAAGTGCAAGACCTGCAGACAGGGCTGTTTTAAATGAGAAAGGTTTAAGCGTTTTCACGATGGAATCTCCTATGATATGAATTAACTGAATAATGTATTGGTCTTTCAATGTTTGATACTGAATAACGCTTAACAATCATGAATAATGCTAAAGCAATTATTATAGGTTATCGATGTTTGTTCTTTTTTTTAATTTTTTTGAAATGTTTTCTTACATGTACATAGTAAGACCTAAAACTCATTACCACATGTCATTGGTGTTAATAAGTTGTAAATTTTGCAAATAATTGCGTAAGCATTCGATACTTTGAGTCACCAAGGTGTTGTTAATCATAACAAACATCGCTAACACTTTTAAAATTCAGATTATTTTGATGGTACTCCGATAATAGGGTATTATGATAAAGATATAATTATCATAAGGTTATGGAGTTATTGGCAATCGGTTTTAAGTTGACGTAAGCATATGCTTACATGCAAAGACGCTTACGCGACTTAACAGTAGGCTAATAATTTGACACTATACACACACGGCATAAGGGAATGTGACTCAAGGATTGAGTTAACCGTATTAAGGATAATACTTCAATCACTAGCATCAGGATGATAACAGCGATTGGAATAAGGACACATAACCCGTGTTGAAGGCAGTTAATGCCAATACTAGTAAGAAAAAATGGGCAGGATGCCCGACTGTCACAATATACTCAATATCTTGCAAGGATGCAGTGATTAGAGTCGTGATGGGTAACATGGATAGTTAACAATAAAGCCGCATAGCAATTCGTTGCTATGCGGCTTTATTGTGTCTGGGCTTTGCACTTTATCTTCCATCACCTATATCTTTCATAAACGCTCACTAATAAATAAAGTATAAAAAAACCGCATTAAAACTAATGCGGTTTTCTGTTTAAACAATTAACTTATAAAAATGATGGTTTATAAAAGTTATTATTTATTAGTATTTGTTTTCAACACGCCATGCATCAACTTCGCGTTCGGCGTCTTCTTTACTATGACCATAACGCTCTTGCACTTTACCGACTAGCTTGTCACGGCTACCTTCGACATGTAATAAGTCATCATCAGTAAGATCAGCCCATTTTTGCTTTACTGAACCTTTCATCTGTTTCCATTCGCCTTTCAGGGTATGTTCGTTCATTGATATATTCCTTATTCTAGTTATTGCGTTTTTTACACCACCTTTTCTTTAGAAAACTAATCTTTAGGAGACTAAGTCAATAGGGTGTATAACGCTTTGATATCCAAGTTATTATTTATGATTCTTATTGCTTACTCTGTACTTTTTTTAAGTACCTTGCTTCTAGCGTTCTAAATACTTCACAATCAGCCAATAGCTAACTTGTGATACCAATATATGAATTTCAAAACACTTTGTCTGTATGGACAATGTTTTTACTGTTACTCGATTATGATAAAAGCCATGACTATGTTATGGGCAGTAGCATTGTGTAATAGTCAGGGCGTTTTATCAGCGTTGTACGTAACTCACGCGCGTAACTACCGTACACACATTTGACTATGAGTTAGAGTGCCAGCGAGATATAGTAGAGAATAGGCTGTCAGCAAATAAAGTCTTAAAAAGGAATTTATCATCGATCTATTGAGAATGATAATATAAAACAACAGGGAGCGTGACCACGAGCAGTAGACAGACTAAAACCCGTGAACTAACATATTCGAGAACCTGCAATTTATGCGAAGCGATGTGCGGTATTGTCATCAAGCACGATGGTGAAAAAGTCTTGTCCATTAAAGGTGATAAAGACGATCCTTTTTCTAAGGGCTATATTTGCCCAAAAGCAACTGCCTTGTAAGATTTGCATGAAGATCCTGATCGCCTGCGCCACCCTGTTGAAAGAACGGCCAATGGCTGGAAAGAAATAAGCTGGCCTGACGCGCTTGCTAAAGTCGCCAAAGGTATTCAAACGGTGCAAAAGCAATACGGACAAAATGCCCTTGGTATTTATCTGGGAAATCCGAATGTGCATAACATGGGCGGCATGCTGACCATTAAACATCTATTAAGTAGTCTGAAAACCCGCAGTCGTTTCTCTGCGACTTCCGTCGATCAATTACCGCATCATATCGTTAGCATGCATTTATTTGGCCATATGCTGCGCATTCCTGTGCCTGATGCCAATCGTACGCAGTATATACTCATCATCGGTGGCAATCCGCTGGCGTCTAACGGCAGCATTATGACTGCACCGAATATGCGCCAAAAATTAAAAGATATAAAAGCACGCGATGGTAAGGTGGTAGTCATTGATCCAAGGCGTACAGAAACAGCCGATATCGCCAGTGAACACCATTTTATTCGCCCAGCGACCGATGTGTTGTTATTGTTAGCGATGCTCAATGAGATATATGTGCAAGGCTATGCCAAGAAAGCACAGATCAATAATAGAGCCGTAGCACTTGCGCCAGAGATTGAGCGACTGGCAGATTTTACCAAAGATTATAGCGCAGAGTCAGTTGCCGATATTACCGGTATAACCGCAATCGAAATCAAGCACTTAGTAAAAGAGTTCTGTGAAGCACAAAGTTCGGTCTGTTATGGTCGTATGGGCGTATCTGTACAAGAATTTGGCTTATTGAGTCAATATCTGGTTATGGTGATTAACATTGTTACCGGTCGTTTGGATGAGTTTGGCGGCTTGATGTTCCCAAATCCTGCGCTCGATATGGTGCATAATTCTGGCCCAGGCTATTTAGGTAAACTCCATAGCCATGTGGGTAAGCAACCTGATTTTA
>NZ_NEXU01000090.1:0-42716 GCF_002224105.1 Psychrobacter sp. DAB_AL32B
TTGATGTTCCCAAATCCTGCGCTCGATATGGTGAATAATTCTGGCCCAGGCTATTTAGGTAAACGCCATAGCCGAGTGAGTAAGCTCCCTGATTTTAATGGCGATTATCCAGTCGTTGCTATGAGCGACGAGATGTTGGTAGCAGGTGAGGGGCAATTAAAAGGATTTATTAGCGTCGCGTGAAACCCTGTTTTGAGTACGCCCAATGGTGAAAAATTAGATAAAGCTTTTGCCCAGCTAGATTTTATGGTTGCCATTGACTATTTTGTCAATGAAACGAGCCGCCATGCCAACATCATTTTGCCGCCAGTATCACCGCTTGAGCGCGACCATTATGACTTTACTTTTAATAACTTTGCGGTACATAACGTCGCTAAATATTCACCAGCGTTATTTAGTAAGAAGAAAAATGAAAAACATGACTGGCAGATTTATTTAGAGCTAGCAAAGCGCTTGGATAAAAAAGTGTCAGTAGCGACCAAAGCTGAGCGCCTAGTGATAAAGCAGTTAGGACCAAAATTTGTGCTTGATCAAGGATTGAGGCGTGGACCTTATGCTGGTATGAGCCTTAAGAAATTGAAGAAAAACCCTCATGGTGTTGATTTAGGGCCGCTCAAAACTATGTTGCCAGAAGCTTTAAAGCATAAAGATAAACTGATTCATCTCAATGTTAATTTTTATCAAGCGGATTTGGTGCGTGTGCAAGTAATGATGCAAGATTACGATGACAGTCAGGTTTTATTGATAGGTCGTCGCCATGTCCGCAGTAATAATTCGTGGTTGCACAATAGTTATCGCTTGGTCAAAGGTAAGCCTCGTTGCACCTTGATGCTGCATCCTGAGACGGCTGCTCAATATGGCATCGAAGATGGGCAAGATGTCAAAGTAACATCGCGCGTCGGTAGCGTGGTTATCGCAGCAGAAATTACTGATGAGCTGATGCCGGGGGTAGTGAGTATTCCGCATGGTTTTGGACATGGTCGTAAAGGCGTCAAGCAAAAGATTGCTCAAGCGCATGCAGGCGTCAGTGTTAATGATCTAACGGATGATACGTTAATCGATCGGCTGAGTAGTAATGCTGCTGTGAACGGTGTACCAGTGCAATTAGAGGCAGTTGAGCCAGAAGACATTAATTTAGAAGCTGCCGATTTAGATATTAGTGATTTACACACAACCAATTCTGACGCTGAACCCAGCAGTGCTGCATAACCCTGTCATAAACTATAAGTTTTAATATCGATGCTAAAGGCGCTTACTATATATATTAAGCACCTTTTTTATGCCTATCATCTGTTTAAGACTGAACCTAGATATAGTAAGTTCAAAATAAAATACATACGATCATCACAATATTCTGCTGGTATAAATTTTTCTCACTTGCTGTGCACTGGCGTCAGATAGAGGCTTCGAAAAGTTCATACCAGTAATAATATATTCTTTTTATAGTGAGCTAATTATACCAACAAAGTCAAAATCGACTGCTGGTGTTTCACCTTGTATCAATAAACTAATAGCCTTTGCCGAGCCGCAAGCATGCGTCCAGCCAAGCGTACCATGACCAGTATTGAGCCATAAATTATCAAAAGTTGCTTGCACATTGTGGCTGCCATGCCGCATGTGTCCCATATGGGCGCGCCCGATTAACGGGACATTCGATGGCGTCATTGGCCGCAATCCTGTCCAATATTGCACCGAGTTGGCAATGATGCCTTTAGGAAATAATTGCTGCACACGGCGAGTGATGGCTTCACAGCGTGTGCTATTTAAGTCTAGATTATAACCATTAAATTCTGCCGTCCCTGCTACCCGCAATTTATCACCAAGACGCGAGGTCACTAGCTTAAACTCATCATCAATCAAGCTAACAAAGGGCGCTAAATGCGGTGCTCGTGGATTGACTTGATAGGTCGCAGAATAACCTTTAGCAGGGAAAATAGGCAGATGCATATTGAGTGGCTTCATCAGCGCTACACTATAACTACCAAGTGCCAATACATAACTATCAGCAGTAAAGGTTTGTGCGTTTTCGCCCTTGGGTCGAATGGTAATACTATGTACGTGCGGATGAGCAGAGTGAGCATCCGCATTGACGGCTAAAATCTCAGTATCGTATAAAAAATTAACGCCAGCTTTTATGCAGTACTCTGCTAAACGCTGGGTAAATAAGTGCGCATTGCCTGACTCATCACGGCTGGTATAAGTTGCACCCGTGAGTTTATGAGCAATGGGGTAAAGTGCTGGCTCAAGACTGACGGCATTATTAATGTCAATCACATAACGCTCGCAGCCAAGCGCTTGCATACGCTCCGTTGGGGCAATGGCGGCATCAAACTCAGCTTGATTGGTATAAAAGTGCATAATACCGCGCGTTTGCTGCTCATAATTAATACCGATATCAGCACGCAGCTGCTGCAAAGTATCTCTTGAATACAGACCCAAGCGTACCATTTGCACCAAGTTCGCATCAGCACGATCGGCGCGGCACTCTTGCAAGAATTGCATCGCCCATTTAAGTTGCGCCTTATCTGCCCGCAAGCGATAAAGCAGCGGCGCATCTTCTCTAAATAACCATTTGAGTGCCTTCATCGGGGTCGTAGGGTTTGCCCAAGGCGTGGCATGCGAGACGGATATCTGCCCGCCATTGGCAAAGGAGGTTTGCATGCCAGCGGCAGATTCGCGTTCAATCACGGTTACATCATAGCCTGCTTGGCGAAGATACCATGCGGTGGTCACGCCCACCACGCCTGCTCCGAGTACCGCAATATGGGTCATAAAAATCCCTGCTAGGTTTATATCATTAAGCGCTTTCTATTTGGGACGGGCGACATCAGCTTGTAGAGCTGGTGGTAATTCTAGTATGGTTAAATCACTATCAGCAAGGTGTTCAGGACGGGCGACGACTAATGCTTCAAAGCCTTCTGCATTGGCGATAGCATTAACCACCTGAATTTTTTCTAGCTTGTCACCAGCTGCTGGCACGTCACCTGAACATTTAACACTTGTTCCTTTTACATAGTGCAAAAATGCTTTAGGAGCCGACTTAAAGTAAATACGGGCGATAACTTCTTGACCCAAATAACAGCCTTTATCGTAGTCCATACCACCGCGCTGATGTAGGCGCAGCTCTTGTGGTTGGAACTCGCCTTGGGTGGCTGCGACTATCCAATAGTTACCGACTGCGATACTAGATTGCATCCAAGCTTGGGTATTTTCTGGCGTATTGTGGTCATCTTGATGGCTAAAGGTCGGTACATTATCGAGCACGCAAGGATAAATCGGCGTTGGTGCACTGGTATCAAACTTTGAAAATGCGCCGAATTTTTTTAAGTGTCCTTGTAAAGCCTCAGCGCAATCAGCACTGATAACCACATCATATTGCTTTTCGGCCTGTTTCTTTATCCAAAGTCCAAATTCAATCCGACCTTTTAAGTTACCGATGGCCGCTGCCTGATAGCTAAGTCCGAGCTTGGTGACATCACAAGTTAACTGTCCTTGTAAGAATTTTTCGGCATCCTCGCCTTGGATGGTCATTTGAGAAAATTGTGGTAATGCTGCTGCATTGATAGTTTGTGTCATTGTTATTATCCTTCTAATAAGAGGTTTTTTATAAATTACTAAAGGTTAAAAGTAAATGTTAAGAATAAGCGTCAAAAAATAATGCGTCAGATTTTTATGCCAAATAAGCAGCTATAAAATTAAATGAGGTTAAGAAGAGTACCACAAAAAACACCGTCATAAAAAACGTCATCGTTCAGCTGACTATTCTCATTAAATTGGGTAGAGCGATTGGTTTTCAAGCGCACAAATTGGTTAAAGGTAGCGAGTTACGGTACAATATAGGCTCTACAATAAACCTAATTTATGATGGCTGCCGAGGGAATTATGAGCTTACCAAATTGTCCGAAATGTGATGCTGAATATACGTATGAAGATGGCGCGTTACTGGTATGCCCGATGTGCGCTCATGAATGGACAGCGTCAGAGACCGATGTCGCGCAAGCTGAAGACCAAGATGCGGTCATTCGTGATGCAGTCGGTAATGAATTACAAGATGGCGATACCGTTACTGTCATTAAAGACTTAAAAGTTAAAGGCTCTTCAACCATTATAAAAGTTGGTACAAAGGCAAAAAATATTCGCCTACTTTCTGATGCATCTGATGGTCATGATATCGACTGCAAACTTGATGGCTTTGGCCCGATGAAGCTTAAGTCTTCTGTTGTTAAAAAGGCTTAAATTATTCAGCTTAAACGTGGTTGCATCTAATTGTTTGATCAACAATATTCAATCAGCGATATAAAATACTAAAGAACCAATATTAAAGAAATAATAAATAGAGAATAATTATGAGCACTAAAAACGAACAACTTTTTGCCCAAGCGCGCAAACATATTCCCGGTGGCGTAAACTCGCCAGTCCGTGCCTTTGCTGGCGTCGGTGGCACACCAATTTTTATGCACCGCGCTAATGGTAGCAAGATTTATGATACCGAAGACAATGCTTATATTGATTATGTTGGCTCTTGGGGTCCGATGATTTTGGGTCATGCCCATCCAAAAGTTATTGATGCGGTCAAAAAAGCCGCTGACGATGGGCTAAGCTTTGGGACGCCAACACCGTTTGAAACGACCGTTGCTGATAAAATTTGTGAAATCGTCCCAAGCGTTGAGATGATTCGCATGACCAGCTCGGGCACGGAAGCGACCATGAGCGCCATCCGTTTGGCACGCGGCTATACCGGACGTGATAAAATCATCAAGTTCGAAGGCTGCTATCATGGGCATTCAGACAGCTTGTTGGTAAAAGCTGGCTCAGGCATGCTCGATATCGGCGAGCCAACGTCCAAAGGTGTGCCAGCAGACTTCGCTAAGCACACTATTACCCTTCGCTACAATGACCCACAAGCGATAAAAGATTGCTTTGAGAAATGGGGCGAAGAGATTGCCTGTGTTATCGTTGAGCCAATCGCTGGCAACATGAACATGGTCATCCCTACCCAAGAATTCCATGATACGTTGCGCGCAGAGTGTACGGCGAATGGAGCAGTATTGGTTTTTGATGAAGTGATGACAGGCTTTCGTGTTGGACTTGGCGGTGCACAAGCGCACTTTGGTATTGACCCTGATTTGACCTGCTTTGGTAAAATTATTGGCGCTGGCTTGCCGGTTGGTGCCTTTGGTGGTAAAAAGGATGTGATGTCTTGTATCGCGCCACTGGGTGGTGTTTATCAAGCAGGTACGTTATCCGGTAATCCACTAGCGATGCGTGCTGGTATCGCGATGTTTGAAGACTTAACCGTAGATGGCTTTTATGATGAGCTATCAGCTAAAGTTGACCAGCTAATCGACGGTATTCAAGCGGCTGCTGACAAACATGGCATTAACCTACGCACCAATAAATTGGGTGGTATGTTTGGGATGTTCTTTGTTAAAGACAATGAAACTGCCGCACCAAAAAATTTCGATGAAGTAACAGAGTGTGATATGGAGGTATTTAATACCTTCTTCCACGGTATGCTCGATCGTGGTATTTATCTGGCACCGTCTGCTTATGAAGCAGGCTTTATGTCTATCAAGCATAGCGATGCAGATATCGAAGCATCTATTAAAGCAGCGGATGAGATATTTACAGAAATGGCAAAGGCGTAACGAGTTTA
The DNA here is from genome assembly GCF_002224105.1 of Psychrobacter sp. DAB_AL32B. Lineage (NCBI taxonomy): Bacteria > Pseudomonadati > Pseudomonadota > Gammaproteobacteria > Moraxellales > Moraxellaceae > Psychrobacter > Psychrobacter sp. DAB_AL32B. The sequence continues at coordinate 5,657 of NZ_NEXU01000090.1, forward strand.
TTTAAAACTCAGACGCTTAAAAAAACCAGTATGAGAAATCATGCTGGTTTTTTTATTAAAAATAAATATAGGTCTTATTTTATCGTACCTTATCGAGTTTCCTGTCTTTTAAACTCAAATGACCGCGCAGCACATCTCCATACATACGAAAATCGCTGGCAAAACTTTTTAATGGAAATTTAAAAGAGGCCGGTTTGTTCTTTTCAAAGAAAAAATGTCCAACCCAAGCACAGGCGTATCCTGCAGCAATACCTTTAAGCAATGGTTTTGCTGAGCGATTCTTAATAGATTTTGCGAGTCCTATTAAACCAAAGCTACTACCCGCAAAATGCAGCCGACGGCACGCCATATTTTGATGTTCATCCAAATAAAAATCATAAAATTTCTGTGTGGCTGGGTTGTTTACTTTTACAAGCGTGCTATTACTAACTTCCTCAGCGATTGTAGTCTTGGCTGGCGATTTTTGGGTGATCGTCTGATTCATGGTCTGGTTCATGGTTTTGGCTTCCTTGCTGGTTATTTCTCATCAGTCCGTGATGGGTCTATAAGGCAAAATGGGAATGGTTTTTTATGGCATACACCATTATTGTCACGTGTAAGTGCTTGTTCTTTATTACAATATATGGAATTTTTAATGTAGCAAACTGCTACTGGTAAAACAAGTGCTAGAAGTGAATTGAGGCTTTCTTATTTAACAACGGTTTAATCAATTCCTAACCAGTGTTTAGCTATGGTAGCCGCTTACTTGCCAGCGTTTGGCATAAATGCTTTAATGGCAAAAATTGCGATATAATTGATTCTATTTAAGAGCGATACAGGGTTATTGATATTAATATCTCTCTTTCATTGCGAATTTATATCGGTTTGATGTTTTTAATTCCTGAGTGTTATTACTTTTTTATCTAGTAGATGCTCTATTTTAAAAGCACGATATCTTTTAAATACTCTATTTTTTTATCTAACATGGTAACGACTTCTCTTATGCCCAAAGACTACCTAAAAAACCCACCACTCGCCGAAGATGAAATGATGGCAGCCATTGATATTGGCTCCAACAGTTTTCACCTAGCCATTGCTCGTCTCGACCATGGTGAGGTGCGAAAAGTAGTTTCTATGTCTGAAAAGGTGCAGTTAGCGGCAGGCTTGGATGAGCATAATATTTTAGGTGCTGCTGCTGAAAAGCGCGGTCTTGAATGTCTAAGCCGCTTTGTGGCTCGTTTAGACTCGGTGCCTCCTGAGCGTATTCGTATTGTCGCGACCAACGCTTTACGCCAAGCCAAAAATGCCAATGATTTTATTGATCGTGCGAATAAGATTTTACCCAAGCCCATTGAAATTATTGCGGGACGAGAAGAGGCGCGTTTGATTTATTTGGGCGTCTCGCACACCAATGCCAGTAGTGACAAGCGTTTGGTCATTGATATCGGAGGTGGTTCGACAGAATTTATCATTGGTCAAGAGTTTGACCCGCTATTGACCGAGAGCTTACAGATGGGTTGTGTCGCTTTTACCCAGAAGTATTTTGCTGACGGAATGATTACCAAAGAAGCCTTTCATAATGCAATCTCAGGTGCGCGTAAAGAAGTGCTTGCGATTAATGGTCGCTACCAAAAAGTGGGCTGGAGTAGTGTCATTGGCTCAAGTGGTACGATTAAAGCGGTGCGTAATGTCCTTGTCTCTAAAGGCTGGGCCGATGAGCAAGAACGCATCACTTATAAAGGGGTTAAAAAGTTAGAAAAATTACTGCTGAAAATTGGCAACGTCGATGATATCGATTTAGAAGGGGTCAAAGAGCACCGTAAAGCGGTATTCCCAGCAGGCGTTGCGGTTTTAAGGGCAGTCATGAAGGTGCTGGGCGTTGAGACCATTACTTACTCGGATGGCGCGCTACGCGAAGGGGTCATGTATGACATGCTCGGACGCTTTGCTAGCGAAGATGTGCGTGACCGTAGCGTGCTGGCGCTGATTAAGCGCTACTCAGGTGATAAAAAGCAGGCTAAGCAAGTGGTCAAAACCAGTCGTATTCTCTTTGAACAAGTTCAAGAAAAACTTGGGCTCAGCACCGAAGATGGTGATCTACTCAGGCGGGCCGCTTTTTTACACGAAATAGGGCTGGCGATTGCTCATAGTAGCTATCATAAACACAGCGCCTATTTGATGGAATATTCTGACATTCCAGGGTTTTCGCAAGTCGATCAAAAACGTATGGCGCAGTTGATGCTCAATCATCGGCGTAAGCTTAAAGCTGATATGTTGGAGCAGACTTGTGTGATTGGCGGCGATCAGCTGGTTTATCTCTGTCTACTGCTACGTTTAGCCGTACTGGCGCACCACAGTCGCAGTGAGTATGAATTACCAGCATTAACGCTAAAAGTAGTCGATGAGCACCGTTGGGAAATAACGGTTGCCGATAGTAGTGAGCACTATGCTTTTTTATTATCAGATTTGTATACTGAAATTGAACAATTTGCTAAATGGGGCATTAAGCTGAGCGTCATTGAGGTTTAAAGATTTATAGGGTGAAACCAATATAGGCTGAAACTCATGAGCGATTTAATCGTTATTTGGCTAAAACTAACGTAACAAAAGCTGCGTTGTCGGTAATGTTATGGCATATAAGATGTGCTATTATAGTTTTTATTGAGTTTACAACTGTACTTTCATTATCCTAAAAGCGATAACGATGCCATTATTAAACATAACTCTATTAAACATAACTCTATTAAACATAATTATGAAAGGGAAGCGTCTATGAGTACCGTCTGGGATAGCGTTCAGCTTGCACGGCATGCCAAACGTCCATTGTTTATGGACTATGTGAATCAGCTGTTTACCGAATTTGATGAGTTGCATGGCGACCGTGCTTTTGCTGATGACAAGGCAATCCTTGGTGGACTTGCACGCCTAAATGGTATGCCAGTGATGGTCGTTGGCCAACACCGTGGTCGCAGTACGCGCGAGCGTATCGCCCATAACTTTGGTATGGCCAATCCTGAAGGCTATCGCAAAATCATTCGTTTGGTCAAAATGGCTGAGCGTTTTAATATTCCAGTCATGACCTTTGTCGATACTCAAGGCGCCTATCCTGGTATCGGTGCCGAAGAGCGTGGACAAGCGCAGGCTATCGCCGAGAGCATCGCTGTATTTTCAAGCCTCAAAGTCCCTATCATTGTCACCATCATTGGCGAAGGTGGCTCAGGTGGGGCGTTGGCGATTGGCGTTGGCGATAAGGTAAATATGCTACAAAACAGCATTTATTCGGTTATCTCTCCTGAAGGTTGTGCTTCCATCCTATGGAAAACGGCTGAAAAAGCGCAAGATGCCAGTGAAGCATTAAAATTAAATGCCATCAATCTATATGAAATGGGTTTGATTGATGCGGTTATCGACGAAGGCGAGGGCGCCCACATTCAACCACAGCCCGTGATGAATGCGCTAAAAGCATTACTCGTTGAGCAATTGAATGAGCTTGAGAATTTAGATGCGTACGATCGTTGTGAGCTGCGTTATGAGAAGTTCAAATCTTTTAACTCAGAAGTGATGTTGCCTTGCTAGTGCTCTGTCATTCTAAATAGCTAGTGAGTAGCTTTTAGCACTAGAGGTTTGCGCTTAATGTTAAAATAAAAACGTGTCATTTAATGGCGCGTTTTTTTGTGTTTATTAACCTATGTATTCGTTAATTTATAGCAGCAGCACTGTATCGTTTGAAGTGCTTTAACGATAGTAATCAAATAAATAAGGCTAATGATGAGCAGCAGCGCAATTCTTCCATATCCTATTGAGCCAATCGCTGATCTGTCGATTGATGATAATTTGGCAAAAGCGTTATTAAACAGTCTAGCTGAGTATGGCGAAAAGCTACACGGTCGCCGAATTTGGCTGGCCTGTAGTGGTGGGCGTGATTCATTAGCACTTGCAGCGCTGTGTGTGCAGTTATATTGGCAAGGTAAGTTGCCGTTTTTACCGCAACTACTGCATGTTAATCATGGCTTGCAGGCGAATAGTGGCGCTTGGGCAATGCATGTTGCTAATTGGGCAGAGGCTCAAAAGATACCATGCCATATTTTACATGCGCAAGTAAACGGTCATGATGAGCAAGCAGCAAGACAAGCTCGCTATGATGTTATGCGCGCGCAACTCAATCAAGACGATGTTTTATTGTTAGCCCATCATGCTGACGACCAAACGGAAACCGTATTAATGCGCCTAATTCAAGGCGCAGGTGCTAATGGTCTATCGGGTATGCAGGCGTGGCGTGTACAAACGCAGGGCGCGCATCGCATCGTATTATGGCGACCTTGGCTTACCATACAGCGCACCAGTATTAGCACCTATGCTAAGAGCTTAAAACTACCGTATATCGATGACCCGACCAATGATGGCGGTGATAATGTCCGTAGCGGACTGCGCCGTGACATCATGCCGGTATTGGCAAAATACAATCCCAATGTTATTGATAATATTGCTCGTAGTGCGCAGCTACTAAGCGATGCGCAATTAACGGTTAATGCACAAGCAGCAGAAGATTTACAGCAGACAGAGGCGGCATCATTACAACTGTTGTCTGCTCAGCGCGTTCTAAATATTGATAAGCTACAACAGTTGCCACTTTATCGCCAACGCCAATTATTGCACTATTGGTTAGGTCAAGATGAACCATTACCGCCTGCTAAGCAGCTTATCGATGATGTATTAAGTTTGAGTCAACGTCATGATCATGATCATCAAACGGCGCTTTTTTGGCAAGGTCGCAAACAGTCCTATACTATTCGCCGCTACCGTGAACAGCTTTATCGGCTCAGTAATGAATGGCTAACATGGCTTAAAATCCCACTTGTAGAGCAAACGCAGACGTTGTCTAATACTGCCTTGTTTGAGACTAATTTAACTGGCACTAATTTGCGTGATAGTAAGCCTGTATCCATTACGGTACGTAGCAGCCAAAACCTTACTTGGCAGTTGCAGATTATGCCAAATGCGTTGGCGCAACTATTAAACAATGATAATGATAATGATAATGATAATGATAAAGGTGAGATTGCGCTTAGGACAGTACTAAAAATAGCGCCATTAGATCGTAAGCAGCGCTTGCAAACGGCACTGGCGTCGCGCCCGCAATCTGGTAAAAAGCTATATCAAACCTTGGGTATTCCACTATGGTTACGCGAGAGTTTGATGGTCGTGACTCTTGTATTTATGAATACAAAAGATGAAATACCTCTAGAGTTGCCTTTATTGTTACTTTTGCCCTTTGAAAATTGGGTGTTAAGCGCTGATCATTCGAGTGTTTATAGCAATAACAAACCGCTTGCTGAAAGTATCAAAAGCAATATAATTTTTAATCAAACCCTTTAAAAATTAATATATTTATGCTGATTTAATGACCGTGCTGAAATACTTATAGTGAGCTTCAGACCGTTGTTCCAGTCATGAATTTATTAAACGGGGCTAGTAGCATTATGGTAAACTGAGTGTCATTTTACCTATCGTTATGTTAGTTTGAACACCTTTGAGTTTTTTCAGTAGGAGATATCTATGTCAGTATTGGATAATAAAAAAATCAGCTTTATCGGTGGCGGGAATATGGCGCAGGCTTTGATTAGCGGGCTTGTGAGCTGCGGTATCAAGCCGAGTCTGATTACGGTCGCCGAACCTAGTAGCGATGCGCGTGAGCAACTTTCTGCTAAAGGGTTAAATACCGTTGATCCAACGAAGGATGCCACTGCTGCTGTTATCGATGCTGACATTGTGGTGCTTGCAGTAAAACCGCAAGTGATGAAAGCGGTGGTCAGTGATTTTGCTGATGTTTTGGACAAGCAGTTGGTGATTTCGGTAGCGGCAGGGTTATCGACCGAGATGTTATCTGGCATGCTAGGTGGCTATGGCAATATCGTGCGTGCAATGCCAAATACGCCGGCGATGATTCAAATGGGTGCCACAGGTCTTTATGGTACTGATGCTATCTCTGCTGAGCAAAAACAATTAGCAACGGCCGTCATGGAAGCGTCAGGGCTGGTGATGTGGGTCGATAACGAAGAGCACATGCACGCAGTAACGGCAGTTTCAGGTTCAGCCCCTGCTTATATGTTCTACATTATCGAATCGATGGTTGATGGGGCAGTGGCTTTAGGGTTGGATAAAGAGCAAGCGTCAGCACTCGCGATGCAAACCATGCTAGGCGCGGCAAAAATGGCGATGGATAGTGAAGATGCACCCGCTGAGCTACGTCGCAAAGTTACCTCACCAAATGGTACTACCCAAGCCGCGATTGAGTCGATGCAAGCCAATGACATTGGTCGTCAAATTAGTGAGGCCATGCAAGCTTGCTACGATCGCAGCCAAGCGTTAAGTGAAGAGATGAGTAAATAGTCATCTCTATATCAGAGGCAGTATTTTCATAAAATGCTGCCTCTGATTGTTAATAGTAAATGCCTGATAATGACATTCGTCATCCTAAAATCCGTTAATAATGTCACATTGAGTAGCACTTCATGAACAACATGTTATTGCAAATTTTTGATTTGGTCACCACTTTCGCCATGATGTTGGTATTTATTCGTTTTATGCTACAGTTTGCAGGGATGGACGCCAGCAATCCTATGATTGCGCCTGCTTATAAAGCGACCCATATTGTCGATGTCTTTGGACGTATTTTTCCAACCGTCGGACAAGGTCGTATCAGTATTGCCGCCATCGTGCTGATGTTTTTGATTCGGCTGATTGATATTGCAGGAAAAGCAGCATTAACGCATAAAGGTATTGGTCCTGTACCGCTGTTTTTTACCGGTACTATTAGCTTGGTTTTAGACTTTTTACGCATGTGCCGCTACTTGGTGATTGGTTCCATCATCGTCAGCTGGATTGTAGTATTTACCAGATCTGAGCATCCTATTATCGGTATCATTATCAATTTGGCCGAGCCAATTTTAGCGCCATTTCGCCGTATTACACCAAACTTAGGTATGATTGATTTATCACCGATGATTGCCTTTTTTGCCTTCTATCTACTTGAGATTTTTATCGGTGGTTTGGCATCAAGCTTTATGCCGATGTTGGGCTAAGCTAGTTGAGTTAATAATTTTAAGAAAGTTTGAATAAAAAATCAGTAATAAAAAGGCGCTCTAGCTTAAGTTAGAGCGCCTTTTTTGTATTTGTCATTTATAGTCCGTTCAATATAAAAGAACGTCATTATTAACAGCACTATGCTGATAACAATACTTTGCTGCTATGACTTTTTCTTCAGTGAATCGACTGTATTGATTAATAGAAAAAACAAGTAGATTAAAAGTGGACAAATCTATTAGGTATCAATTGCGCTTTAGTATCATCAGGGTGCGGCGCATCAGCGGCACGCAGTGTTTGAGTAATCCAGCTATCTGCTGCCTTGACTGCATCGATAAGCGCGTCACCCATTGCCAAGCGTCCAGCAATAAAGCTTGCTAGCGAACAGCCAGAGCCATGAAACTCGCCATCTAAGCGTGTCAAAATACTTTTATGTACCATCTCGCCTTTTATATATAAATACTGCTCGATATCACCACTATCAAAATCATGTGAGGTTTTAACCAATACGGCATGAGTACCTTGGGCGCATAATTTTTGCGCACCTGTATGCAAGTCTTGCTCCGCGCTTAAGGCGCGTAGCTCATGGGTGTTTGGCGTGATTAAAGTGGCATACGGCAACAGCTTTCTAAATGCAGTGACCAAAGTTTGCTCATCGCCTAAGCTGCCACCGCTATTGGCAACCAATACCGGGTCTAAAACAAAAGGTGTGCCAGCAGTGATAACCTGCTCGGCAAATAAGTGAGTTAGCATGGCGATATTATCAGTCGTACCAAGCATGCCCGATTTGATAACGGCAACAGGCAAATCATTGAGCACTGCCATGGCTTGATCTCTTACTAAGCTTGCTGCACACGCCTCAAAGCCAATGACCTGCTGCGAGCTTTGTACGGTAATCGCTGTACAGGCGATGGCAGTATGAGCACCTGCTTGCCCGATGGCTTCAATATCCGCTTGTAATCCAGCCCCACCGGATGGATCTAACCCCGAAAAACACAACACAACTGGCCGCATAACAAATCCTTTTATATATTCTATAATGAGTAGCGAATACTATAGCCATCCACTACTAAAAAATCCATAAAGTCCTATAAATTGTTAATTATGAAAAAAGGATGCTTAAAAAGGCAGACAATGCTTGCAATTCGTTTGGGCTTTGCTATAATACCGCCCACGGCATAAGACGTATCACTAGCATTGATACCGTGTTTAAAGAAGTATTTTTTATAAAAATATTTTGATAAGCGTCTTAAATCGTTCGGTGAAGTGGGTGAGTGGCTGAAACCAGTTCCCTGCTAAGGAACCATACGTGTAAGCGTATCGAGGGTTCGAATCCCTCCTTCACCGCCATTTATTCGGTTTATTAGTAGAGTTGTAATGCAATTTAACGTTGTTGAACTGCTTTAATCGTTAAAATAAAAATATTATATTTTAATGATTAAAATGTCTTGACACTGGCAATATAATCTATATAATTACCAACCTAATTTACTACAAAGTTATTTACCGCGTAGTAAATGATGTGTAAAGTACGCGCTTGTAGCTCAGTTGGATAGAGCACTTGGCTACGAACTAAGGGGTCGGGAGTTCGAATCTCTCCAAGCGCACCATTTTACATCATCACTTTTTTACTAAATCAATCGCCTGTCTTATGACAATTTGGCGGTTTTTTTATGTCTGCTGTTTATGATTTTATGGTGTAAACATCAGCGCTGGATAGTATACGATAATGAGCACAATTACGGTACAATAGAGCCATTATTCACTGCTGGCTATGAGCTTGTACCATGTCAAAGAGTCTCCCTAAACGTCCCTCCAAATTTGCTGCTAAAAATAAAGTACATCATGCCTCTGAGATTGAGGAGCTCGCGATTGCCAAACCAGGTACCCGTATGGCGGCTATTCTTTATGATGGCATGTTAATTTTAGCATTATTGTTCTTGGTCGGTACCGTGCTGACCGTTATTGGTACGCTATTGACCATGAATGCAGGTACAGAATCATCACAAGCCCAGTCGCTGCCAACTTGGTATCAAAACTTTATTATGACGCCGTCTCTTATACTGACGCTGGTCGGTTTTTATGGTTTGTTTTGGCGTCGTGGTGGTCAGACATTGGGTATGCAGACGTGGCGCTTAAAGACGGTCAATAGTAATGGTCAGTTGCTGAGCTGGGGGCAATCATTTAAGCGGATTTTGGCAGCCAGTATGATGCCGATTATATTTGGCATCATTGGTAGTGTTATTGGTGGCTCGCGCGCTATCTTATTAACCAGTGCGTTTTTGGGCTTTGTCTTTAACTATGCGTTTTGCCTGTTTAACTCTCGCGGCCTCGCGGTGCAAGACATGTTATCGAATAGCATTACTTTAAAAATGCCAAAAACAGAAAATGATGGGCTATGGCGAGTGATTAGAAACCGCAAGCAAGGCAAATAGCCGCCATTCTAATCTATAGATTAAAAGTTTTTGCCAGTAATACCGTATAACCGATGAAAAATAGTAGCAATATAGAACCCGAAATATGCCCAAGTTGGCGTTTGCTGATAAAAGCCAATACAGAAAGCACAACCAATAACGTGGTCAGCAGCCCCATCGCCAAAACATCGCGTGACAAAATAATTGGGTCGGCTTGAATAGGGGCGATGAGCGCTGCAAGTCCTACTACTCCCAAGGTATTAAAGGTATTAGAGCCAATAATATTGCCCAATGCCATATCATGCTCACCCTTACGGGCCGCTGATAAGCTGGCAACCAATTCAGGCAATGACGTACCAACTGCAACAATCGTTAAACCAATAATCAGTTCGCTCAGCCCCCAATAGGTTGCAAGTTCGACCGCGCCCCAGACGATAGCGCGTGAGCTTAATACCAATATCGACATGCCAATTACTAAGCTTGCCAAACCGCGAGATAAACCAGCGGTTTCAGCTTTGCTATTATCTATATTGTCTCTATTTTCTGTTGTACTCTTCCCCTCACGCAAACCGACAATTATCTGAAAAGTTAATACCGCTAACAATCCTAGCAATAGCAGGACACCGTCTGTCTGACTGAGTTGCCCATCGCGCAGCTGCCATGCTGCCAGTATGGTAATGACAAGTAATAGCGGCAAGTCGCGTTTGACGATGCTACTGTGAATGATAATGGGGCTGATAAGTGCTGTGATTCCCAATACTAAGGCAATGTTCATGATATTAGAGCCATAGGCGTTCCCTAATGCCAGCTCAGGGCTGCCTTGTAGCGCTGCTAATACAGATACTACCATCTCGGGTGCTGACGTTCCCAAGCCTAAAATGACGACACCGACAAGAAAATTGGGAACGCGTAGATGGTTTGTTAGTGTGGTCGCGCCCTCAATAAAGACATCGGCACTCCAAACCAAAATAGTCAGACCAATCAATACTGCGATGACTGCCAGCCCCATCGATAATTTTCCTTATGGATTTAAACGCATCTATGGATATAAAAAAAGCTGAACCTATTTAGATTCAGCTTTTCTATTAAAATTACAGATTCAATCAGCTCGACGTTAACGGTATATACAAATAAGTCAGCTGCTGACAAATATAAAAATACTATTTATAAAAGTAAGCAAATTGAAGGCCGGTACGAATAAGGCTATTACGCCACTTGTACAGGAATAATATTCGCCGTGTCTTTAACGCTGTTGTCCTCGTTGCAATAGACCAGTTTTGGCTGATATGTTGACGCTTCAACTTCATCAAAATGCGCGTAAGCACAGATGATGACGATATCACCTAAGTCAGCCATGTGAGCCGCTGCACCGTTTAAGGAGATAATACCTGAGCCAGCTTCAGCGCGGATAGCGTAGGTGCGAAAGCGCTTACCATTGGTGACATTATAGATGTCGATAGATTCGTTTTCACGTAGACCGGCAAGGTCTAATAAATCACCGTCAATACCGCATGAACCTTCGTAGTGCAGCTCAGCATGAGTAACACGGGCGCGATGTAGTTTGCACTTGAGCATATTAAGTAGCATAGGTTGCTTCCTTAGTGTAACTGATATAAATGAGTCAAATCAAAGTGTTAATGGGGATTGACTTGTTAAAATAAAAGGCTGTTTTGCTTAAATAGCTATTTTATTCAGGCGTTTTAATCAAGCAACTTAAAGCCATTAATTTGCGAACGTGCCTTTTCGACATCACCTTCTAGTAATAGCGGTAGGGCTTCAAAAGCGGCCGTCAATGCGCTATCAATGGCAATTTGCTCATCTGGTGAGGCTTTCGAGAGGACATGTCCACTGACTTTAGATTTGTGACCCGGATGACCAATACCCACACGCAGACGATGAAAGTCGTTGCCGATATGCGGGGTGATGTCACGCAGACCATTATGACCGCCATGACCACCGTCGGTTTTGAGTTTGATGCTACCAGCTGGAATATCAAGCTCATCATGGGCGATTAATAACTCGTCATTATCAATGCCATAAAAATTAACCATGGGCACAACCGACTGACCCGATTTATTCATAAAGGTCAGCGGCATCAACAGACGCACATCAGAGCCATGAATTTGCCCGCGTCCTGTCACCCCGTGGAATTTTTTGTCGGGGGCGAGGGTAATATTAAACTGCTGAGCCAAATGGTGAACGAACCAAAATCCTGCATTATGGCGCGTAAACATATACTCCTGACCCGGATTACCAAGACCGACAATAAGCTTTATGGCCATAAAAATACCCTGCTTGACTATAATAAATGAGTGGTAAGGTTTGTGATGATGGTGCTATTTATTGAATAGCATGCATCGGATTTCTCAAACCTTACTTACAAAAACAGCAGGAGATATGCATCACCTGCTATTTTTTTGACTAAACAAACCTTGTATTACATAGTAGACGATAGGTCGCTATATAGAGGTTGTTTATTATTTGCCGTCTTTATCTTCAGCTGCACTATCACTTTGTGCAGTAGCAGGTACTTCAGCTGCATCAACTTCAGTATCTTCGTCAACTTCTTCAACCGTTGGAGCCTGCATGTTAACGATCGTACGGTCGTGTGCATCTTCCATATCAAGATCAAAGATGATAACGCCTTCAGGTAGTTTGATGTCTGATAGACGGAAAAGATCACCAATTTCCATACCAGATACATCTATTTCTAGATATTCAGGTAGCTGTGATGGTAGGCAAACGATTTCGATCTCAGTTACTAGCGTTGATAGAATACCACTAGCTTTCGTACCAGGCGCTTCTTCACGACCAGTGAAATGTACAGGAATGTTCATGTTGATTTTCTGACCTTTCACAATGCGCTGGAAGTCAGCATGCATTGGGAAACCTTTAGCAGGATGGCGTTGTAGATCTTTGATAACAACTTGATGCTCATCGCCTTTATCGGTCGTGATGGTCAAAATTTGTGAAAAGAAGGCTTCATATTCAAGTGACTTTACTAGCTCGTTGATTTTGATTGAGATAGCCGTTGGTTCTTCACCGCCACCATAAATGATAGCAGGAACTAGGTTCTGCTTACGTAGGCGGCGGCTCGCACCTTTACCTTGTTGTTCAGCAGAGCGGTCAACCGCGTTGATTGCAAAATGATCAATAGCCATGGATATAATCCTATAGAGAGTATGTGAAGTATCTACCAGCAATAATAGACTTGCGACCAGTCTACCACTGGATAATCAATACTTTAGAAAGTATAAATCATGTCGCTAAGTATAAAAACACCTAAAATAATAGAGGTTAGCTAATGATGAATACAGGCGCGCATTATACGTGATTCTTTAACAATAATAAAGACCTACGCAAAATCGCTATGCAAGACACTTATGCAAAACACCGATACAAATAACAGCGCAAGACTATTAAGCAAAAAAAAACGCCAAGTATCTAAACTTGGCGCTTTATCTTTAATCGACCATAACGCTTAAGCATCAAACATCGCGCTGATAGATTCTTCGTTATTGATACGACGTAAGCTTTCAGCCAACATTGGCGCGATGCTGACTTGACGAATTTTGCTACAAGCTTTGGCAGCGTCAGATAATGGGATGGTATCAGTAACGACAATCTCATCCAATGCCGACTCACTAATGTTTTGCAGCGCATTACCAGATAACACAGGGTGAGTGATATAAGCCACTACGCGGCGTGCACCATTTGCTTTGAGTGCTTCGGCAGCTTTACATAGCGTCCCTGCGGTATCGACCATATCATCAACAATCACGCAATCACGATCACGGACATCACCGATGATATGCATGACTTGTGATTCATTGGCACGGGCACGACGTTTATCAATAATCGCCATGTCGGTATCGCCTAACTGCTTAGCCATGGCGCGCGCACGTACGACACCGCCAACGTCAGGAGAGACGACCATGATGTTGTCATAATCTTGTTTTTGTAGGTCGTTGAGTAATACAGGCGTGCCGTAGATGTTATCTACTGGGATATCAAAGAAGCCTTGAATCTGATCTGAGTGCAAATCAACGGTCATCACGCGATCGATACTGACGATGTTTAGCATATCAGCGACGACTTTAGCCGAGATAGGTACACGAGCTGAGCGTGGACGACGGTCTTGACGCGCATAGCCAAAATAAGGCATAACAGCTGTGATACGACCAGCACTAGAGCGACGCAAAGCGTCAGCCATCATCATGATTTCCATCAAATTGTCGTTGGTCGGTGCACAAGTAGGCTGCATGATAAACACGTCTTTACCGCGTACGTGTTCTTTGATTTCCACGGCAATTTCGCCATCAGAAAAACGCGTGATGTCAGCTTTACCAAGAGGTATATGAAGATGATCGGCTACGGTTTTTGCTAATTCAGGGTGGGCATTACCCGTAAAAATCGCCAAATAAGGCATGACAGAAGTCCTATTGATTGACTCAAGCAGCGACCGCTAAGCAGTGTCAAACTGCTCAAATTCAGAAAAGAGTATGGAAAACTATTGATGACTACTATTACAGTAAAAAATGGCAGGGGTAGCTGGACTCGAACCAACGGATGTCAGGATCAAAACCTGATGCCTTACCAACTTGGCTATACCCCTGTAATGTCTAGGCTGTGTACGTCGATATCTAATCGTAACTTTACTAACAGTCATTCTTAGAATAGCGTCACGACCTGTTCGTTATCTGATAAACGGATAAACCGTTTAAAACATAACTTTTCCCTAACGGTGCTCATTGCGAACTATACCGAAACTGGGATAACATTGTCAATGTCAATACGATAAGCGGCTATCTATAAACTGCTTATAATAAGCACACATCAAACGCTTTTAGCTTAAAAATGGCAGGGGTAGCTGGACTCGAACCAACGGATGTCAGGATCAAAACCTGATGCCTTACCAACTTGGCTATACCCCTATTGAGGCGACCTATTATAAATAAATATTCAGCTTTTGCAAGTCATTTACGGCTTTTAATGGCTTTTATTCGAAACTAATTGAATTAGCGTGAATTGAATAACTACTATTATAGTGAATAGATATTTTTTATTAAGTTTTTGAATCGCAAATTGATGCTATACGAGGTTGATTTAGACTAGAGGATTCACCACTCTACCACTCATAAACACCGTGGGTTCTGTCAAACAAGCTGTATTCTCTGGGTCTTCAACAACAATATCACCTTTTCGTAAATAGTAATGACCTATACGTTCTTGAATTCTACCACTCGTAACAACTTCCTCACCGAGTTTAACTTTTGTTCCATTTAGAGAAATGACTTGTTCATTCTCAAAAAGAACGACTCTATCTGGATAAAAAATAGGACTAAGATATTCATTGTTATTTTTGACAAAGTATAAGCAGTTATTTTTAATAACATATTTGCCTTTTAAAACAAAATTGATCTCGCGCATTGAAAGAGTAGTTGCATAAGTGAATAGTTCAGCAGGTGAGCTGACTTTAGAGTCTTGCTGAGAAATGGCCATCTTTTGAGAGTCATCTTTCGCTATTATCTCTAGTTTCTGTGGCAAAACTATATTATCAGACAAGCGATTAGAATTAGATTCATCATGAGATTTGGATAGTGATGTACACCCAGTCAAACTTGATGACAGGCAAACAAAAAACGTGGCTGCTATTACACTCTTATTGAGATGTGAATGGTTCATAGTAATACCAACTGACTTTAGAGTTTGAGTAGGGTGCGCTCAGCGCACAGAAAGGGTACGTACCTCTTAAATATGACCCTACAAATTCTTCACCACATATCCTGCACAAGGCGCATCTGCAATCCATTTTGCTAAAAGTGCCTTATCATTAACCACACTCACATCCAATGGCAAAAATACTGCGCTGCCTGAGCCAGTCATACGAGCTGTCCCTAACGCTTCTTTTTCTAGCCTTTGTAAATATCGTAATGCTTTATCGACGGCTGGAGCAAGACTGGTTACTACTGGCGTAAAGACATTTTGATAAGGTGAATCCAAATGTTGTACATAATCATTGGACTGATTTTTAATGGTTTCAATAGATAACGGAGCGATATCTCGTTGTAGTTTGGGATGCGCGAAAAGCTTAGCAGTATTCACGTGAGCATTTGGTGTCAGTACCAAATATTGCTGATCCGGCAAATCAATGGCAGTCAACTCCTCACCAATACCCATCGCAATCGCATCTTGCCCAAAGATAAAGATTGGCACGTCCGCGCCCACTTTAGTACCGATTTTTATTAGTTTATTGTGAGTAAAATTAAGCTGCCAAATCTTATTCAACGTCATCAATGTTGTAGCGGCATTGGATGAGCCACCGCCCAAGCCTGCGCCCATTGGCAAGTGCTTATCTAAAGTCACTTGTACTGACGGCAGTTGATCAGGCAGCTTATTTGAGTCTATGGCAGCTGCCAGTAGGGTGCGAGCCGCTTTAAAGATTAAATTGTCTTCTATGCTGCTGGTTATAGCTTCTGCACCAGCCAACGTTAGTAGTTGACCACACAGGCTATTAACATTGGCTGCACTATTACCTGTTACGCTATCAATAGTGATTATTGCTTTATCTGCGACCGAAAAATGCAGATAATCGCCCCAATTAAGCAGACGAAAGACGGTTTGCAAATCATGATAGCCATCGGCACGTTTACCAGTGATATGTAAAAATAGATTAATTTTTGCCGGTGATAAGCGCGTGATAACTGATGCGGTAGCAGCGTTTTTAGTCATAAATGATCGTCACAATTCTCAGGTACAATTTTCAAACGCAAACACCCGTTTTTATAAATTGTTATTAGATACAGCAATCAAATCTACTTGGCGTATTTGGCGCTATTATTTTTGATGGTCAATCGTCATGACGACTTTATTGCCTTGCGATTGAACAGCGCTGATTTTGTTCGGTAGTTTATCTGTGCCTTTATAACTAAAGCTCGCTTGCCACTCACCATTGACCGAACTAATTAAACGGTTTTGTGCGTCGAGTTGCGGCGCGCTATCTGAAGGTGCTGGGCGACCAGATACCCAATAAGGCATTTGTGAAATTGGCGCTTGCCAGCCGGTGGCTTTTTTCAGTAGCGTTTCAGGGTCATCCGCGGTCAACGTACCAGTTTTTTCGCTAACCAAAGTCGCTGATTGACCGTTGTATTCGATATTAGTTTTACCAATACCTAGCGCACCGATGAGCTCAATGGCAAAGCGATCGTTTTGTTGGCCCCACGCATAAAACGCACTACCGCCTTGGGTGCCGGTTGTGTCATTGCCAGGTGTTGTGACGCCAATTTTACCAGTGATATTAAAGCTCTCAAGCTTTTTGGGTTGCTCAGCGTTTTGACCTTGTACGGTGGTAGTAGGCTGGTTGGTCGCATTAGCGGTTTTCATTGATTGGCAGCCAGACGTGATTAGCATCGCTGCCGTCATAGCGGTGAATAGGGCTAACTTATTATGCTTCTTATATGAAGGGGTTAGTACTGACATGATATTTCCTCAAAAATGGACAAATTTGCAAAATTATTGTTTAGAAAATAGGTTAGCTTAAGTGTTATTTGTTACTCGGTTATGCGTGGCTGTTAGCTTCTTATAAGTGGCTTGTAATTATAGGGTTCAATAAATAGCGCTTTGCTGAGATGGTTTTTCCTCGCTTGCTGGGCGCTCCACACTCTAAAGGCTTCGAAAAACTTATCCCCGCAGCGCTGCCTCTCTTTTAAAATCACTCGATTACACTGCAAAACTAGATAGCTTATCCAATATGTACATTAGTATAGTTGTATACGGTCATTGATATTGTGCTGTCCAAATGAGAAGCGCTGCTGCAAGTCGGCCAGTAATCTCTCGACTTTTTCATCATCACCTAAGCCTTGATAAGCGCGTAGGAGTAAAGTTCCTGAGCGCAGGGTGGGAAGTACCTCATAAGGTGTTTGTAGGTAGTCGATGACTTGCTGGTAATTCCCGTTGGCTAACGCATTGCCTGCCAGCACATTGAGCGCTTGTAGATGCAACTCATTGTCGTAACGTGGGTCATCGTAGCGAATCTGTATAATAGCGGTTGCCAGCGCCAAACCTTGCTCAGAGCCACGCTCATTGACGAGCAGTAGCTGTGCATAACTAAGCTGATAGGATGGGTTGGTAGGGTCGAGCGTTTGCAAATGATTGAGTAAGGTGCGCTTAACGATATAGTCATCCTTATCATCAAGGAGCTGGGCGCGGGCGAATAGCAACATCTCATTATCAGGGTACTTACGAGCTGCCCGAGTTAATAGACGCAATGCTTCTTCAGGCTCATTTTGCTGCCATAAAATATCGGCTTGTAGCACAAAGCTATCAGGTGCGAACACGGTAAAATCTTTACGCAGCTTTTCTAAAGTGGCGATTGCGGCATCGACATCGTCATTGAGTAAGTCAAACGCCACTACTTTTCTACGAGCTTCTAGTACCAAGTCTTCTTGCATGACGGCATTGAGATAGTATTTGGCTTGCTCAAAGCGCTGCTGGCGCTCGGCATTAATACCAAGATAGTAGTAGGCTTGATCAAGGTAAGCAGTATTTTTGGCCAACATATTAAGTAGCTGGTCGGCACTGTCATACTTTTCAATATCCAAACTGACTAGCGCGGCTAACAAGGTAATCTCAGCATCATCAGCGAAACGCTCGTGGGCGTCCAGTAAGCGTTGCCATGCCTGCTCGCTTTGTTGTAAGTCAAGTAAATAGCGAATCTCGTATAGGTATAAGTTTTTACTGTCAGGATTACGTAGACGTGCTTGGCTGACATACTTAACGACTACCTCCGCCGGTTCGATTTTGCGCAAGATATCGGCTTTTAAGGTAATAAAAGGTACATAGTCCGGTTGGTGCTCAAGCGCCCGATTGATATGCACGAGGGCAATCTCAGGCTCATTAAACTGATAGAGTAAACCGGCTTTTAATACTGATAGCGAGGCGTTTTGTTCACTGGCGATAGGCTGTAAGGCTGCGAGTAATTCGCGCCTGTCTTCATCGGAGTTTGGATAAATTCCAATAAGAATTTCACTGAGGTCGGCGCGAGGATCGTAACTTAAGATACGATTTAGGGTTTCACCCGCCAACTCATAATCGTGCGCCCGCAGTGCTAAATGAGCGACATAAAGCCAAGCGGGCACGTGATCTGGGTTTTGGTCTTGCCATGTTTTGGCAAATTGTAATGAATCTTCAACGTTTTCATGACGTAAAGATAAGCTTAGCGCCCGCTCAAACACTGCTGTCGCGTCTTGTTTAAACGATTGCTGTTTATAGATAGTAACGGCTCTTTCGGTATCATCGCGATCCGCTGAAAACTCTGCATCTAAAAGCGCATACAAGCTTGGTTCGCTAAAATCAGCTGGCGCTTCGCTGGGTGGCAAACGATTTACATCTATCACACTTTCAGTTATCTGAGTTTGAGTATCAAGCGTTTTATTATTAAGCCTTTTACTAGAGGCGCTATCAGTGACGGCTGTATCATTGGCGATGGCTGATGAGATTTCGGATAATTTTATGTTTGATGATGAGCTTACATTGTTGGAATGGTTGGCATGAGCAGGTAATCCTAGGCACAAACAAATGGCCAGCGATAGAGCTAGCTTATAACGTTGGCATAGACGCTCAATAACGGCGTGCAGTAAAGCTCGAAGGCTAGATTGAGCGTTATGCATAGGTTGCTGTCTAAATAATGACCCAAAAAAAACCATAGCTAGCAGTGTCTACCTATTATTTACCCATGAAATTGTCTGCATCATAAAAAGGCGATTTAATTACAATCGCTTTAAAATCAGATGTCTGTGATGAATATTTATATCGAACATTATAAGAGTAGATTGAGGATATAAACAAGAGCGCCCGTGTTACTTAAATATTAGCAATCAAGGAAGCTTTTTACCAGTAAATCGCTATTTCGAGTGGGTCTATTTTGTTTTGAGCTGACTATATAAACAACATAAGTAACCATCTCAATTTTGAGCTGATGCTAGCAGTTGATTCAATTTAAAAAGAATATAGTGCTGCAGGGATAAGTTCTGCGAAGCCTCTGGAGTGCGAAGCGCACAGCAAGCGAGGAAAATTTATCCCAGCATAACGCTATTTTTAACGTACCTCTTTTATATTGAGCTGATGCTAGCAGTTGATTTGTCGCTGGTGCGCCCAAATACAGACAAATAGCTGCCTTGTATAGGCGAGTGTTAAATAAAGCTGGCAATAATGATATAATGAGCGCTTTTTAGCATGTTACTGTGAAGGATTTCTGTTAAAGGCTATTTTTCAAAGACATTTATCAAGAGCTGTCTTTTAAAAATGGTGTCTTAAAAGCTAAAAACGATGTCTCCAAAAAATGATGTCTTCAAAGCTGCTTTTTAATATTTTAAAAAAGCGCTGAAGGCATTTGGCTGGCAGGTAAACGTTATATTTATGGTCTATCAATAATGAGATTAGTGGTCATCGGGGTCAATCATAAAACCGCACCAGTCGCTCTACGAGAGCGCTTGGCACTTGTGGGTGAGGATGTGAATATCGCGCTCAAGCAGCTACAAGGCTTTACTGACGGTAGCGTGATTGTCTCCACCTGTAACCGTACTGAAATTTATGCGCTAGTACCACAAAACTTAGTACCAGAAAACGCTGTAGCACAAAACTCAATCCCGCAAGACTCAGCCTCACAAGTTACAGAGAGTACTGTGGAGGTTGGTTCAGAGAATACACTGAGCAGCAACGCCAATCTTTCTTCTGCTACCATCAGCGCCCATATCTTAAAAATAAAAACGTGGCTTGCTGACTTTAAGCAGTTACCACTGAGCGAGATTGACTCTTATTTATATGTCCATCGTGATACTCACGCCTTAACGCATTGGCTTAGAGTCGCCGCAGGGCTTGACTCTATGATACTGGGTGAGCCGCAGATACTTGGCCAAATCAAGCGTTCTGTACATCTTGCACATGATCAAAAAGCACTTAGTAATCAGCTTGGTTGGATTGTCGATCAAGTGTATGCCGCTGCTAAGCGCGTGCGTAATGAGACCCAAGTCGGTGCACAAGCGGTATCGCTCAGCTATGCCGCTGCCAAACTGGTGACGCAAATATTTGACGATTTGCCCAGTCGGACTTTATTGGTAGTTGCTGCAGGTGAGATGAATCGCTTGGTAGCGACTCATATCGCTGGGCTTGGAGTAGGGCGCGTTATTATTTGTAACCGTAATCCTGAGCGTGCAGAAGCCTTAGCTGCTGAGCTACGTAATCCTAACCGCCGCGTGGATGTGAGACCTCTGCAAGAGCTACCGCAATTACTGGCAGAAGCGGATATTGTGAGCAGCTGTAGCGGTAGTATGGATATCCTAATTGATAAAACAATGACCTTACGGGCGCTAAAAAGTCGTCGCTATCAGCCGATGTTGATGATTGATTTAGCCGTACCACGTGACATTGACTCGACGATTAGCCGGATAGATGATGTCTATCTCTATTCTGTCGATGATCTGCAACACGTGATTGCTGGTAATATCGAACAACGTCGGCAAGCGGCAGTAGATGCCGAGCTATTAGTCAGCCAATTGGTCGTTGAGATGGATCGGCGTTTTCAAGTGCGCCAAGTGGGTAAAGATATTCAGCACTATCGTGCCCGTACTCAGGATCAGGTGGAAAAACTACTGCATGAGTCCATTGCTAAGCTTCAGCAGGATAATACCAGTCCTGAAGATATTATCACCGAGCTATCACGACGCCTGACGCAAACGTTGACCCATGCGCCATCGAAGCTGATGCGTAAAGCGGCTCGCGAAGGGGATAATGAATTGCTCGACTTTGTGGTATCAGGGCTACAAGACGCCCATCGTGGTCGCCGATAGTCGGCTGCTATTTATCGATAAACCTCACCGACAAACCATAAATTATACAAGTGTTATCCTAACGCAAACATGCGTTGTCAAGCTGCATTATCAGTGCTAATATCAAGCTGTTATAACTATATTAAGCGATGATGATTGATTGGTTAATTGATAATGGTTATTGGAATATGCTGGCGGTATTCGTTAAACGTGCTAGCGCCTCTATATTATCTTAACCTCTGTTCCACTCATCAATTGTCAACGCCCATTATTATCAGCCTACCACCGCGTAGCAACGATAATGGTGCGCATATCATATGCGGTTTCGCTTAAAATTTAATAACATCAACGACGTAAAAGATACCACCATCAACGGCAATAGCACTAGGATAAAGCGCTATATCGTCAACCCTGCGTCAAACTCTTAATACATACTCAATATTAATACCCAGTTAATACTATATATATTGGTATTTGGCTAAAACAGTGTTTATTTTTTGCTGTAACCAATACTTAAAAACAATTAAATTATCTAACAACAAACAAGGAACGTCCTATGTCTGCATTACGTCAAGATATTGATCCAAACGGTTTATTAGAATACTCAGTAGTTTATACCGACCGCGCCCTCAATCACATGTCAAAAGCCTTTCAAGAGGTGATGAATGACATATTGAGCAACCTAAAAACGGTTTATAACGCTGAAGCCGCGGTCATTATCCCAGGGTCTGGTACTTATGGTATGGAAGCGGTCGCCCGCCAATTGACCATTGATGAAGACTGCCTCATCATCCGTAATGGCTGGTTTAGCTATCGTTGGACGCAAATCTTAGAAAAAGGCAAATTTGCCAAGTCATCTACGGTATTAACGGCTGAGCGTACGGAAGATACCGAAGCGCCAAAACCATTTGCACCAGTTGATATTGACACTGCGGTTGCCAAAATTAAAGCAGAAAAACCTGCCATCGTTTATGCGCCACACGTCGAAACGTCATCTGGCATTATCTTGACAGAAGACTACATCAAAGCATTGAGCGAAGCAGTGCATAGCGTTGGCGGTTTATTGGTCATTGACTGTATCGCCTCAGGTTGTGTATGGCTTGATATGAAAGACTTGGGCATTGACGTCCTTATCAGTGCGCCGCAAAAAGGCTGGAGCAGCACGCCATGTGCAGGTCTTGTCATGCTCAGCGACGCTGCCATCAAAAAAGTAGAAAGTACTGAATCTAATTGCTTTAGTCTCGATTTAAAACAGTGGCTAACTGTGATGCGTGCGTATGAAAACGGCGGTCATGCTTATCATGCGACTATGCCAACCGATAGCTTGCGTCAATTCCGCGATACCATTTTAGAAGCGAAAGAAATCGGCTTTGATAAATTGTGTGATGCACAATGGGAACTCGGAAACCGTATCCGTAAAGTACTGGCAGATAAAGGTATTGAAAGCGTCGCTGCTAAAGGTTTCGAAGCGCCAGGCGTTGTCGTGTCTTATACTGAGCGTGATGATATCCATAAAGGCAGTGCTTTTGCTGAAGCGGGCATGCAAATCGCTGCTGGCGTACCACTAAATGTCGGTGAGCCTGATAACTTTAAAACCTTCCGTTTAGGTCTATTTGGTTTAGATAAACTGACTGACGTTGACGGTGCAGTAGCGCGTTTTGAAAAAGCACTTGACGAGGTGCTAGCGAAATAATTTGAGCCGCTGACTCGTTTATTAACCAATACCTTTATTTAGCCAGTCAGCAATCAAATAAAGAGATACTGAACTTCTGCGTTACGCGGCGTTCAGTATTTTTTTACCTTTTTTATTATATTTTACAATATAATGTATTTATATAAAATGAATCTTGAATTGGTTTTTGATAAAAATAAGCTTAGGTAAACATTATGAGTATACAAATAGACTGGCAAGCATTTACGCCAATCTCCTTGGTGGGCGGAATGATGCTGGGCGTGGCGACCGTTATCCTGCTATTAGGTATTGGTCGTGTCGCTGGTATTAGTGGCATTTTCTCAAGCCTGCTTAAGCCCAAACGCGTAGAGATGTGGCAAGTGCTATTTATACTGGGGCTTGTTGTTTCGCCAGTGCTCTATAGTCTGATAAGACCGTTACCTGATATAGAAATCAGCACCTCTTTGCCATTGTTAATTGCTGCAGGATTGCTCGTTGGTTTTGGTACGCGCCTAGGTTCGGGCTGTACTAGTGGACATGGTATCTGCGGTAATGCGCGCCTATCGCCACGCTCTATGGCGGCAACAGTGACTTTTATGTTCTTTGGTATTGTGACGGTTTATATTGGTCGGCAGGTTTTGGGCTTGATTTAAGCAGAGGCATGGACAGTACGTTGCTAAGACCTTATTGAATACCACTTATAAAAGTTTAAATAAATAAATGACGTGCGAGAAATAATAATGCTAAAAAATATAATTGGATTGCTGGCAGGTTTACTCTTTGGCTTTGGACTGCTGATATCCGGTATGACCGATCCTGTTAAAGTACAAGGGTTTCTAGACGTCTTTGGCGCGTGGGATATTTCACTTGCACTAGTGATGGGCGGCGGTTTAATAATCGCAATCGTCGGTGTACAATTGGCAAAGTGTCAACAGATCAGCTGGATTGATACACCAATAGATATGCCAACGAAAACCACGATTAATAGCAAATTATTAATCGGAGCGATGCTATTTGGTATTGGTTGGGGGCTGGTCGGTATTTGCCCTGGTCCTGGTATTGTATTGCTAGGAACAGGTCAATGGCAGGCTTATGTCTTTATCCCAGCGATGATAGTGGGTATGCTAATTTATCAATGGCTTGAGCCTAAGCTTGGTTGATAAATAATGAGTTTAAAGTTTTAAGTACACAAAAAAGGTCAGCCTAAGTTTGTTAGTCTGACCTTTTTTGTGCTTAATAACTCAGGAAGTTATGAGACATTAATTGATGAGTTATTTTGTGCTTGTCGTTACTTTTGGCGTTTCATGGGCCAGTGATTTAGCGGCTTGCCGTAGCTCAAACTTCTGTACTTTACCTGTGCTGGTTTTCGGTATTTCAGCAAAGATAATATATTTAGGCACTTTAAAGCCTGCTAAATGCTGCTTGCAATGCTCCATCACATGATCACGCTGCAAGGTGCTACCAGCATAAATCTCGATAAAGGCAACCGGTACTTCACCCCATTTATCATGCGGTGCGGCAACGACAGCACAGCTTTGAATTTCTGGCATTTTATATAGGACGTTTTCGACTTCAATACTGGAGATGTTTTCGCCGCCTGAGATGATGATGTCTTTGAGTCGATCCATAATTTTAATATAGCCATCAGGGTATTTAACGCCCAAATCACCCGTGCGGAACCAGCCATCAGCAAAGGCAGCTTCGGTTGCTTTACGACTTTTTAGATAGCCTTTCATGACCATATTACCGCGCAGTGCCAGCTCGCCCATCTCTTCGCCGTCGGCGGCAACAGGCTCAGTCGTCCCTTGCTTAAACACATCAAACCCTGTCATGAGATGGGAGGTAACGCCTTGGCGTGACTTTTTCTGGGCGCGGGTAGCAACATCGAGTTCATTCCATTCTTCCTGTTCAGCACAGACAGTGACCGGTCCATAGACTTCAGTCAGTCCATAGACGTGGGAGATATGAAAGCCCATCTTCTCCATGGCAGCGAGCATCGTTTCAGAGGGCGGCGCACCAGCAACCCAGCCGTTAACTTCGTGGGTGATAGCCTTTTTATATTCAGGGTTGCCGCTGGCAATCATATTGTGTACCACAGGCGCTGAGCAATAATGGCTGACTTTATACTTAGCAATCAGCTGTAAAATCAAATCAGCATTTATCTGACGCAAACAGACGTTGACGCCCGCGCGTTCCGCAATCGTCCATGGAAAGCACCAGCCATTACAATGAAATAGTGGTAGCGTCCATAAGTACATCGGATGCTTGGGCATGTCCCAGTCTAAAATGTTAGAGATGGCATTGAGCGTCGCACCGCGATGATGGTAGACCACGCCCTTGGGTTTGCCAGTCGTGCCAGAAGTATAATTGAGGGCAATGGCGTCCCATTCGTCTAATGGTTTTTCCCAATTGTCCAAACTGTCGGAGCTAGCAATAAGTTCGTCATAAGTCATTTGCCCAAAACGCTCGGTATCGACGGCAGCATCGGTTGCATGAATGACGATTAAGTTGGGAAAGGTTTCATTGATAATCTCAGCATGCTCAGCATGCTCAGCAAATTCGCTGTCTAAAATTAAAACTTTGGCTTCTGAATGTTGCAAGCAAAAGGTGAGGGCATTGATATCGAGTCGGGTATTCAAGGTACAGATTACGCCACCTGACATCGGCACTCCAAAGGCACACTCGACCATCGCTGGGGTGTTTGGCAGCATGACCGCAACCGTGTCATTTTTATCAATGCCCAATTTACGCAGACCATCCGCCAGTTGTCTGCAACGATCGTGAGTCTGTTGCCACGTTTGGGTCAGATTATTATGCTCTAGGTCGTCATAGATGATGGCGGTCTTATGAGGATAAACTTGCGCGCTGCGAATGATAAAATCAATAGGGGTAAGCGGTTGATGGTTGGCAGCATTTTTGCCAAGACCGGTGTGAAAGTCAGTCATTAAGATAGTCCTTTATCGTCATTCTAGTATTCGTTAACACCATATTTTATCGAAACTACTGTATCAGTAACTGTTAATTATAGACAGTCATAAGCAAAAATTGGGCAGGTTTTGTGGCGTTTATTTAACCAAATAATATAAAGCAATGCCGTCAGTAGATGTTATAAATAGTTAGGATGAACATAGTGTTCACTCATCAGTCGCTTGTCTGCATAGCTGACGATAATAGCGGTGTGGTACGATAGCGATAATGTTAAATCCCGCAGCATAACCATTTCTACAGAGCATTCCCGTAAACCATTCATAAGGAAAATGACATGACCGCCAGCCGCACTGCCAATACGATTGAGACTGCTAGCACCAACGAACATTACCCGCATTTATTTGAGCCGCTAGATTTGGGCTTTACCACATTAAAAAACCGCTTGGTCATGGGTTCGATGCATACTGGTCTTGAAGACCGCTTTTATAACTACGGTAAGCTTGCAGCTTATTTCGCTGAGCGTGCCAAAGGTGGCGCGGCGATGATGATTACGGGTGGTATTTCGCCGAATCGTGAAGGTTGGCTGCTACCTGCTGGCGGCACCATGAATAGCAAAATGGATGTTCTTAATCACCAACGGGTGACCCGAGCTGCGCATAAATACGATAGCAAAATGATTATGCAAATCTTACATAGTGGTCGTTACGGCTATCATCCATTTGTGGTGTCATCAAGCCCGATTAAATCGCCAATCTCACCGTTTAAACCTCGCAAGATGAGCATTAAAAACATCGAACAAACGGTTAAGGATTTTGCACGCTCAGCAAAACTTGCTAAGCAAGCCGGTTATGATGGTGTCGAAATCATGGGCTCTGAAGGCTATTTGCTCAATCAGTTTTTATCTCGCCATGTCAATAAACGCCAAGACATTTACGGCGGTGACATTCATGCGCGTATGAAGTTTCCGGTTGATGTGGTCAAAGCCGTACGTGAAGCGACGGGAGAAGATTTCATTATCCTATTTCGCCTATCGGTGATTGATTTGGTCAAAGACGGTAACGTCATGGACGAAGTTATCATCGTCGCCAAAGCGTTAGAAGAAGCGGGCGTGACCATCATGAATACCGGCATCGGCTGGCATGAAGCGCGTGTACCAACGATTGTCACTAGCGTACCACGTGCTGCCTTTGTGGACTTTACCGCTGAGATTAAAAAGCATATTAGTATCCCAGTGATGGCGGCTAACCGTATCAACATGCCTGATACGGCTGAAAAAATTGTGGCTAGCGGTCAAGCGGATTTGATTCAAATGGCACGTCCGTTCTTAGCCGATGCGCATTGGGTGAATAAAGCTAAAAATGGTGAAGCCGAGCGTATTAATACCTGTATCGCTTGTAACCAAGCCTGTCTTGACCATACCTTTGAGAATAAACGCTCGACTTGTCTGGTCAATCCACAAGCTTGCTATGAGACGGAATTGGTCTATAAGAAAACTAAAAAACCCCAAAAAGTCGCGGTTATCGGTGGCGGTGTCGCTGGTATGTCAGCCGCTCATGTCGCAGCTTTGCGTGGTCATAAAGTTACTTTATTTGAAGCCAAAGATATTTTAGGTGGACAGTTTAACTACGCCAAAGTCATCCCTGGTAAAGAAGAGTTTTTTGAGACGATACGCTACTATATCAATGAGCTTGAGCATTTAGGCGTTGAAGTTAAGCTTAATACCAAAGTTGATAAAGCCATGCTCGAGAAAGCCAAGTTCCATCACGTCATCGTCGCAACCGGTGTCGTGCCAAGAAGCCTAGCACGTAAGTTAGAAGGCGCTGATTTACCACAAGTGATGAGCTATGCTGAATTGCTCTCTGGTGAAAAATCCGTCGGCGATACCGTTGCCGTCATTGGTGCTGGTGGTATTGGTTTTGACGTTAGTGAGTACCTCACGGCTAAGCATGGTCAACCGCTTGATGAGCTAGGTCCCGAGTTGCTAAAAGACCCAAGCTATCGTCCAAAAGCCCAGTCTATCGACGAGTGGCGTGAAGAGTGGGGCGTAACCTGCGATACTGACTATCAAAGCGAAGGCGGTCTGATTAAGCCTGAAGCGATTAAACCTATCCGCCAAGTCTATCTCATGCAGCGTACCAAAGGTCGCTTGGGTAGTGGTCTCAATAAAACCTCTGGCTGGGTACATCGCGCTCATGTCAAATCGCATGGCGTTATCCAAGTATCGGGTGCTCAGTACGATAAGATTACCAATGAAGGGGTTTGGATTACTAATAACCAAGGTCAAAGCCAACTATTACGTGTCGATAGCGTCGTCGTTTGTGCTGGTCAAGAATCAGTCGTGGATTTGATGCCAAATGTCGGTGATGCACCTGATGCACAATACCACTTAATTGGTGGTGCAAAGCTAGCGGCTGAGCTAGATGCCAAACGTGCGATTCGTGATGGGGCTGAGGTTGCGGCAGGAATTTAAAACTTAGGTTAGAAGTTGTCAAAGCGGCAAGGTAGATTATCTTGCTGCTTTTTTGTAGGGTGTATTTTATCTTGAACTAATTTTGATGCTATTGAAAAGGAATTTTTATGGCAAGTAAAACTTTATTACTAGCTTTCGCTACTACAGCTCTTACATTCTCAGCCTCAGCCTCAGCCTCAGCCTCAGCCTCAGCCTCAGCCTCAGCCTCAGCCTCAGCTTATTCTGCACAGTTTTCTTCTATCATTGATGCGATAGCCATTCCTAAAAATGTTGAATACAATGTAAATGGTTGGGAGGATGTAGAGAAGATTCAAGGCATCGAATGGGAATGGCCGTATTATGAATCGGGAGCACATGACAGTACTATGGCAGGCACAACCAAAGTAGGGAACAGTAAAAATCCTAATATTGGCTATACTCAAATAAATGTCAATGGTGCTAGAACTTTCATCACCAATATCGAAATAATGATTCAAAACGAAGGGGGAAATCCTTCCAAGAGTGAAATAAATAAGCTTTTTGGTTCGGGGGAAATAATTAAAATTGCATCATCTTGTGACCAAGACTATGCCACTTGGGCAGATGCTACATATCAGTTTAAGAGATCAAAAGAGCAGCCAGTTTTTATACGATACGGCAGTAGCTGGGGTGCTTCAGGAAGCGGTGCTGTAATTATTGCAGTCGCTAATAATTTAGTATATTTAAACGATTACGATGATTGCTATGATAAGAAAACATTAGAGAAATGGAGTGACTATTAATTCTTAATTTTAAACGATGTTTGACGTATAGGTTCTAGAGCGACTACAAATTAGTATGACCTACTGTTAATTTTTATCTCACCAACTACGCCATAAAAAAAGGATTTTATAATGGCCGCTTTAAAAATACTTTTTAAATGGATCGTTTTGCCTATTTTAGCGCTACTCATTATTATCAGCTTAGGCTTAGTAGTGACGGGCAATGCTTATATCTTTCGCGGCTTACAGCTCACTTATCTTAAAGGTGAAAATACCGCCAATATAGACGATTACAAAGATTTTGATAACCGTACTATCCACACAAAAGATCCTATCGTATGGGAAAAAGACGCTAACTTCGATCAAGTCAAACTCACGCCTACCTTGCGAAATGCTTTAGATACCGATGAAACTGTTGCCTTTGCCATTATTAAAGATGGCAAGCTGCTTTATGAAAACTACTGGCAAGGTTATAGCGCCGACTCACACACCAACAGCTTTTCGATGGCAAAAACCGTCACCACTATGCTGTATCTCAAAGCGGTAGAAGATGGTTATATATCAAGCATCGATGAGCCAATTACCAAGTGGCTACCTGAATATGCTGATAATCAATACGCTCAAGGTTGCACCCTCTCACACTTATCGGCGATGACTTCAGGTTACGATTGGACAGAAGATTACTATTTTCCGATTAATCCCACTGCGGAATCCTATTATGGTCATGATTTAGTCAAGCAAATGGTCAATCGCGACTTTATCGAAGAGTGCGGCGGTTCATTCAAGTACTCATCAGGCGATACGCAAATGCTTGGGATTGCTTTATCACGGGCATTAGAACCACATGGCTATACCGTCTCTAGTTATCTAGAAGAGAAATTTTGGCAACCTCTCGGCATGCAAGGTGACGCCTATTGGTCGCTTGATGGCTCAGAGAGCATCGAAAAAGTATATTGTTGTCTCAATGCTAGCGCTTTAGATTTTGCCAAATTTGGGCAGCTATTATTAAACGGTGGCGAATGGCAAAGTAAGCAGCTACTTAGCAAAGCGCACGTTAACTTTATGATTACGCCCAACGCGCAAGCATTTGCAGCAGGGCAAGCCCAGATATACGGTCACTCGGTGTGGACGGATATGGACAGCCCGATTCCTTTTTATGCCATGCTGGGTCATTTAGGTCAGAGAGTATTAGTGCTGCCCGAAGAAAACGTAATTATTGTTAGGCTAGGAAAACAAAAAGGTTTGCCCACACTAGTAGAGGGATTTCATTTGGAGCCAGATTTGGGGCAGTATGTTACTGAGGTTAAGACTATTTTGGATGTTTTGGCTTTGGAGTGATGGCTTGTTTTATAGGGTGTTTCCAACTCACCAACTACCAATATTTTCCATCGAAATCCATGGTTCAATGGGCTCTAATCGCTTACCATCTTGAAGTAGCTCGATTGAGATATTGTTAGGGTCTTTAACGAAAGCCATATACCCATCTCTAGGCGGTCTTAATATATCGACACCAGCTTCCATAAATATTTCGCATTGCTCATATATATTATCGACTCTAAAGGCAAAGTGACCGAAGTTATTTCCGCTTGTATATTCTTCTTCGTCCCAGTTATGGGTAAGCTCAATTTCTGGAGCGCCTTCATGGGTCGCCAAAAAGTATAAGTTAAATCTACCTGTTTCAGAATTCTTTTTCCTAAGAAGCTTCAAACTCATAAGCTCACAATAGAAAAATAAGGTATCCTCAAGCTTATTCGTTCTAATCATTGCATGTAAATACTTCATAAAACACCTTCTAATTTATTATTGTCTGAAAAATGCATATCTACAGTTTTTGATTAAACACCAAAATCTAACCTTCCATCTGCTCAATCAACCATTTAGAAACATCATCAATCTGCGCAGCTAAATCAGGATGCGCTCTGCCTAATTCATCAAGCTTTGTTTTAATATCGACTTTATTGTATTTAACACCAGTCAGCGACTCTTTTAATAGGTCAATCAGCTCGACATTTAACGCATCTGAGAAAATAACGACATCGCTAATCAGCGCTTGCTTCACATCAAGGTGACAATCAATAATGCCCCAGCCAAAGCGCGTTTCAATGTGATGGGTAAATTCAGGCGTCTTGCCAAAACGCCAATCCCAATCTGCCATTTGCTGATAGTATTTGTTCAATGTAGGCTGCTTGGCGAGGCTGGCTTCATCCAACTCTTCTACTGGCGCGGTGTCGCCATGATATTCACAAAACGCCTCGATAATCGCAGCAGATAAGATTTCGTGATTAATGTCTGAATTAAACTCAACCAAATTGGCGACGCGAGCACGCACAGACTTGATACCTTTGGCTTTCAGCTTAAGTGGATGTGGATTGAGATAATCACCCAGCTTTTGCATATTAGCATTGACCAGTAATGTGCCATGGTGAAAGCTGCGATCGGCCGCATGTTTAAAGGCGCTGCCTGATATTTTCTTATCACCGACCTGCATGTCGTTACGACCAGATAAATCCGCGTCTATACCTAATTTTTTTAGGGCATTGATGATGATGGTAAAGTTTGCTTCTTGGTCGTAATCTGCTTTGGGTGATAAAAAGGTAAAGTTGGTATTGCCCAAATCATGAAATACTGCGCCGCCGCCACTTTGTCGCCGCGCCAAAAACACATCGTCGGCTTCCATCTTATCGATTTTGCATTCTACCCATGGATTTTGCGAGCGCCCAATGACCACGGTCTCGCTATTGCGCCATAAGAATAGCGTGTGCGAGTCAGGATCGAGTGCTTGAAATATCCAATCCTCGGTTGCGAGGTTAAACCAAGGGTTGGTCACGGCAGACATTAAGATGCGCAGTTTCATTATTTATCCTTTTTCTCGAATGATTTTTCTATATTGAGTATTATCAACAGATATTGTCATTGTTGCCGATGCGAGGTTGGAATTCAATGGCTGTGTGGTATGAGAGCATGATTTTGAGATTAAATGAAATAGGTTTTGAAAATGTTTCTACGAAATGCAGAACCTAGGCTACCCTAGTTGCTACAATATACAAAAGTAGATTAAATAAGCGCTGATTTATGGATACATTACTAAAAATTGTACAAATAGGCTTTTATATTACAGCTGCCTCTATTGGTATACTTACATATTTGAAAGCAAAGAATGGACTTCTTAATACTGTAAACACTGAATATCAAAAAAAAGTAATAGACAGGCTTGCCGAGTTATCTACCGAATTATTAGATGAATTTGATAGTAGTTCTGATAATTATTGGTTACGAGAAGATTCAGTGAAAGAAATTCTCGATAGGATACATGAAGAAATAATACCTTATAAAAGTGAGATCATTTCTGGAGCTAGAAGCCTACATGGAATTCCTGTTTCTAAAAAAGAAGAAAAGCTTCAGGCATTCTTATCTAAAGTTATGTCGGATCCGTTCATACCATCTGACATACGTAGCAAAATTTTAAATTTAGTAGAAGGGCGTTTAAATGCTATGCGAAGCGCACATTATACTGAAATAGAGAAATATCAAGAAGGGTTAAAATCTGGAATCTACTGGGATACATTAGATGGCAATGATGGCTGGCTTCATAATAAAATTTCACGTCGTCTTTATAAATCAGGTTACGGTATAAGTGATGTTGAGAGTCAAGTTCATAAGATACGAACAGATATACAGTTATATTTTGAGGGTTTCAATCCAATTAAAAAGTATAATAAGTAGTTTTATTACTTGAGCTTTTCTATCATTCACCAGAATTAGAAAGGAACTCCGAACCCAAATCAAAAAAAATGCCCATCAAGAGCGTTTTTCATCTAATCAAATTTCACAGTTCCAACTCCCTAACCAAAATCTTCCTGCAAAATAGCCGCCATATTACGCTCAGCAAGTCCGGTGATAAACACATACGGATTGACGCCAGCGCTACCCGGGATTAACGCGCCATCTTGCACGTAGATGTTTTTGTGCCCTTTGACACGACCAAACTCATCGGTCGCTTTGCCAAGTATGCAACCACCAAGGGGGTGATAGCAGAAATCATCACCGAAGCCTTTGTTGAATAGCAAGCTTGAGGTAGAGCCGCCGTTGGCTTTGGCTAGCTTATCTAACAGCTCTTTAGCTGCATTTACCGAATACTCATTTTGCTCGCGTTTCCAGTTAAGTTTGACGGTTTTTGAGGTTTTATCATAGTAATAATTACCGCGTTCTGGATTGTCAGTGATGGCGAGATATAGCGTCGTCCACGTCTCAAGTCCTAGCGGCAGTGGTGCAAGTTCGGCAAAGATTTTGTATTTTGAACCGCCTCTATCGCCGTCCCACATATTAATGGCTTTGACCGGAATGGTAGATTGGATAGTGCCAGCGGCGTGGACGAAATTGCGCCCAGTCATGATGTTGCCGTTGGGTCCCCAATGCTGTCCGATATGTTCGTTTAGATGATTAAGCTTGCCTTCAGCTTGGCTTTTTAATAGTAGCTCTGAGGTGCCAGTACTACCCGCATTAAGGAAGAGTTTATCGCAAGTGTAATGTTCAATTTTATCGATGCCGCCCGTCATATTGATAACGTGGACTTCTAATCGTAGCTGATTATTATCGAGCGCTTGGATAGTATTGACTTTGCGGAGGGTCTTAACGGTGACATTGCCAGTGGCTTCGGCGTCCTTTAGATAAGTTAAATCCAGTGAGTATTTGCCCGCATTATTACCATAGATGACTTCGCCGCCGAGTGCTGATTGATATACTTCGCCGCGGGCTTCCTTTTGCATATAATCAAAGTCATAGCTATTACCAAAGAATTCCGTCTTCAGTCCAGCTTTTGAAGCTTGGCGTTCAGCGGCGCGGGTAAATTCGTAATGCTCGGACTCATTAAAGAATGATTCTGGAATTTGGCTAACTTTGAGTTCCTTCATGGCGCGAGGGAAGTAAGTATCGTACATCTCATCAGAATCAATCCACGGAAATACAGATTCAAAGTGCGAGCGCCTTGGCTGAATGGCAATCGCGCCATTAACGATAGAACCGCCGCCATAGGCACGCCCAGCGAAGACTTTCATATCGTCATATTCGATTAAATCCAAAACTCCTGGATATTTTTTAATCGGAATAGGAATGGTGATCGGCGCGTTTGGCCAATTGCTAAACCAGCTTGAGCGTTTATCGGCGCTAATCATCTTGCAAAAAGTATCGTGCTTGGGGCTTCTATCCCAGCGCATACCCATCTCAAGTATCAGCACTTTATGACCTTTTTCGCTCAATCGCAGCGCCGAAACTGCGCCACCATAGCCACTACCAACGATGATATTAGGAAAGTGTTCAGCTTGGGTAACTTTGCTTGGCAGTTTTACTGGTTTTGCCAGCGTTTGGCAACCGCTCATTGCGGCAGAAGCACTGACGGTGGCGACACCTAGACCCATAGATTTGATAAATTTTCGTCGTTGCATGGTGCTTCCTAATCTTTATGCCTACCGTTTAGTCAACGTTGTTGGTTGTCATACTAGCATGCTAGTTTCATTTATAAATCGAGCGCCTGCTGTCAAAATAACTATAAGCCAGCAGTGAAGTATTTAACAAGATATTGCGTATTTCTACTGTCTGATAATGGTAGTCTTTTTATTATATAAAGATGGGCTTATATTCACTTAGCTCAGTGGATATTCATTAAAAATTACTACCTGCAAAAAATCTTGTAGTAGCTAGAGAGAGATCAATTATAAACAAAGCTACTTTTTTAACACAATCATAGAGTATGGTGAATTTTATGGGGAACTTGGATATAGGCTAATAGATTACTTACTTAAATATCAATTATCGTAAATAATATCTTTGGTGTTAAGTTTTAATAATTTAATGTTAAGCAAGTGTTACAATGCTTATTCTGTAAAATCTGCTAGAGCACCTCTAGGGCTTTTTGAACCATTGCAAGCTATACAATTATTTAGGATATTAAGTTATGAATTCATTGTTATCATTTGAGTCTTTTATCACGCCAAAAGTAATTACTATTTTATATTGGTTAATTCTTTTTGCTGTATTTGTTGGAGGCGTGAGCGTAATGTTTTCAGGTATGGGGGCAGCAGGTTTCTTTGCGGGTCTGTTCGTTATGATCATAGGCGGAATCTCTACTCGCATTTACTGCGAATTAATCATGGTTATTTTCCGCAATAATGAATATCTCAAAATTATTAGTAAAAAAGAGCAAATATAATTCAGTAGTGGTAGATTAAGCTACTCAAACTTTAGTCATTATTGTTTGAATGGTTATTACAAGTTTAAGGTCGCTTCAAAAGTGGTTTGCAAAGGCAAACCACTTTTTTTAGTTATGGATAAGCTTGAACGGCTTACTACTCAGATTGTACGATATTACTAAAAGTAGAGTATTACTAAAAATAGTGCACTACGGCAATAGTCCCGCTTCATCCAGATGAGGAAATACAGGTGGATGGTGGAATATAGCTACAGATCCAAACCTCTACGAAAACCCATTATCTACCACAATAATTAGCGTTTATATCACCTTACTCTGTATCAAAGTTCTGGAAAGTCTTTAGAGATTCTGTGGCATAGACTGGCTTGCGAATCAATTTATTGATAATACATCCTGCTCTATAGGCACATAGTCACAAATCTGCAGCGCCACAGCCGTGGCTGTGAGTTTCTTAATTTTGAACAAAAATCTTATCTTTATTTTTAGAATTGTCAAAATCACTTCGATATAGCAAAGTATAGTCTCGATTAATCTTGGGTTGCTCAAATTCATCATGCTCAATATTAGGCAATAAGGTATTTAGGCAAGTAGGTAAGCCATCTCTATAGCCTATGCCATGAAAATCGCCAAGGATATGTCAGCAGATGAAACGATTTTGGTCAATTTATCAGGGCGCGGCGATAAGGATATCGATTTTATTTTGGACAAAATAGATTTATAGAACAATCTGTCATCAGTATAGAAAAAACAACACCCATTGAGCGACGAACCAGTTATTATCGGAGTTTTTTTACTGTCTAACGCTTGATAAGGTTTACCCATGTCCAATCGCGACCTCATTATCTTTGTGACACTGTCCTTTATGTGGTCGCTGTCTTTTATATTTTATCGCGTTGGCGTGCCCGAGTTTGGTTCGTTGGCATTTGCCAGTTTGCGTGTGGTATTCGCCGGTTTGGTCATGCTGGTCTTTGTGTTGCTTAGCCCAAAAAACAGACAAGGTATTCGTGAAAATTGGAAAGTATTGGCACTGGTTGGTTTATTTTCCGCCGCCATTCCCTTCGTGTTGTTTTCTTTTTCAGCGCGCTCGGTAAATGCTGGAGTGTTAGCAGTGCTCAATGCGTCAGTGCCGATGATGAGCGGTTTTATTGCCAGTACCTTTTTTAAAGATAAATTATCAAGAAAACAGATACTTGGTTTGGTCATCGGTGTCATCGGTGTGATTATTTTGATGAGTGAAAGCTTGTTTGGTGGGCAAGGCGCTGAGTCGGGTTCTGGTCTATTACCGATGGGCTACGCATTATTAGCCTGTGTCGGTTATGCGCTTGGGGCAAACATCACTAGAAACTATTTATTTAACGTTTCACCCGTCGCGATTACGGCCGGTTCACTTATCATCGCTAGCGTCATTATGTTACCAATAGCGCTCTATGAATTTTCTTATGGCAAAAGTATCAGTCTCCATGCTTGGGTTTCAGTCATTTGTATCGGCGTATTTTCAACGGCCATCGCGCTGATTTTTATGAATCAGCTGATTAAAAGTATTGGTCCTATGCGGGCGACCAGTATTACCTTAGTGATACCTATTTTTGCCATTATTTTTGGTTATTTACTGCTTGGCGAAGCATTGGATACGCCCGCGATTATTGGCTCAATGGTAATATTGTTTGGTACGTACTTGTCTTTAGAGCTGTCTTTTAAAAAGATGCTAAAGTCATAAAAATAACAGAAGTTAAATAATGCATAT